>NZ_JAUBPT010000012.1:38345-40778 GCF_036700905.1 Microcoleus sp. S13_C3
CTAATTTGAATACCGGAACATCGACAGCTAATTTGAATACCGGAACATCGACAGCTAATTTGAATACCGGAACATCGACAGCTAATTTGAATACCGGAACATCGCCACAGATTTTCGGTACACCTGTAGATATCGCAACACCAACAATCAATGCCCCCGGCTCAGGCAATCCTACAGGGCAATCAGCAAACACTGTTACGGGTCTATTTTACAACCTCTCAGACAGTAATGATGATATTTTGCTGTTCTCACTGCCCTCGACTGCTAGTGGTAAACAAATCTTAGCCCTATCTGGCAGCGACAAGATTACTGGCACCAGCGGCGCTGATACAGTTAACGGAATGCAAGGAGCCGATACAATTGACGGAGGTGCGGGTAATGACTGTTTATCCGGCGGTAAAGAGTCAGATTCCCTTGAAGGTGGTGCTGGCAACGACGATATATTAGGCAACAATGACAACGATACTCTGACCGGAGGAGAAGGCAATGATACTATCCGGGGCGGTAAAGAGAAAGATAGCCTGACTGGTGGTGGTGGCGATGACTTTCTCTATGGCGATCGCCATCAAGATTTTCTCACCGGTGGCGATGGAAACGATACATTTGTCTTAGCTGGGGGACAGATAGCAGCGACCAGTTTAACAGATGCAGATGTGATTACAGACTTCAAGACTGGCGACAAAATTGGTCTCATCAACGGGAATACATTTTCCAGCCTCACTTTTGAAGATATTAGCTTAACGCTGAATGGACAACCTGCTGTCAATTCTATAGCAATTAAAGTTAAAGCCGACTCCAGTTATTTGGGTATCGTTCAAGGGGTAGCGCAAAGCGCTTTGACGGCAAATGCTTTTGTGATTCTGTAGCATGGGCTTTGTCCACTCTATTTGAGTGAAATTAATCGCGATCGCCTTTGAGTTTGAGAGGAGGCGATCGCACTTGTAGAGAACTTACGTACTCACACAATATCTCCTTATACTCAGCTTCTGGTGAGATACCAAAAGCCTAGTTACTACCTTGGTAATTGCCCTGAATGCGTAAGTCCTAGACAAAAAAAATAAAAAAGGTGACTACTATGAACAAGCAAATTATTTTCGTTGACTCCTCTGTACAAGACTATCAAAGCCTGATCCAAGGTATAGATAGCGCTCAAATTGTGATTTTAAATAAAAATTTGAGCGGCATCACACAAATTACTAATGCCTTAGCCAATCAAAAAGATATTGAAGCGATACATATCCTTTCACACGGGGCTCCGGGTATCCTCTATCTCGGTAATACCCAACTGAGTCTGGATACTCTGAACCTATACGCCCACCAATTACAACAGTGGGGAACAACAGGAAGCCTCATCTTCCTTTATGGGTGTTCCGTTGCGGCGGGAGACGCGGGCGCAGAATTTATCGAAAAATTACACCAACTCACCGGTGCAGCTATCAGTGCGAACCCCAACCCCACCGGGAATGCGGCCAAAGGCGGCACCTGGTCACTCACTTATCAGTACCCTGGAGACTCTTTTTTCCCTGACTCGCTAACTCCCTTCAGTGCTCAAGCCTTGGCGACTTACTCTGGCTTGTTAGGTTTCAAGCTATTGAAAGACATCTTCCCAGGGATAGGTGGTTCAAACCCTGAAAACCTCACGAACGTGAACGGCGTCTTGTATTTCATTCCCATTACCCCCTACAAAGGTCAAGAGTTATGGAAAAGTGATGGGACAGCCGCTGGCACCGTCTTGGTCAAAGATATCAACCCGGGGATATGGGTTTCATCATTCCCTAGCAACCTCACGAACGTGAATGGCACCTTGTATTTCCAAGCCTCTGACGGCACCAATGGTAAAGAGTTGTGGAAAAGTGATGGGACAGTTGCTGGCACCGTCTTGGTCAAAGATATCAAGCCGGGGATATTGGGTTCATTGTCTGACATCCAGGATCTCACGAACGTGAATGGTACCTTATATTTCAATGCCGATGACGGCACCAATGGTAAAGAGTTGTGGAAAAGTGATGGGACAGCCGCTGGCACCGTCTTGGTCAAAGACATCTACCCAGGGGAGATTGGTTCAGACCCTTACGGCCTAACGAACGTGAACGGCACCTTGTATTTCCAAGCCGGTGGTAAAGAGTTGTGGAAAAGTGATGGGACAGCCGCTGGTACCGTCTTGTTCAAAGACATCAACCCAGGAATAAGTGGTTCATCCAAGAACGCCACGAACGTGAACGGCATCTGGTATTTCCAAGCCGATGACGGCATCAATGGTTATGAGTTGTGGAAAAGTGATGAGACAGCCGCCGGTACCGTCTTGGTCAAAGACATCTACCCAGGGACAAGTAATTCATTCCCTTACGGCCTCACGAACGTAAACGGCACCTTGTATTTCACTGCCGATGACGGCATCAATGGTAATGAGTTGTGGAAAAGTGATGGGACAGC
>NZ_JAUBPT010000012.1:40878-82089 GCF_036700905.1 Microcoleus sp. S13_C3
AACGTAAACGGCACCTTGTATTTCACTGCCGATGACGGCATCAATGGTAATGAGTTGTGGAAAAGTGATGGGACAGCCGCTGGCACCGTCTTGGTCAAAGACATCAACCCAGGGATAAATAGTTCAAGTATTAGCAACTTCACGAACGTAAACGGTACCTTGTATTTCCAAGCCGATGACGGCATCAATGGTAAAGAGTTGTGGAAAAGTGATGGAACAGCCGTCGGTACTGTCTTGGTCAAAGACTTCTTTTCAGGGGCTAATAGTTCAACCCCTAACAACCTCACGAACGTGAATGGTAACTTGTATTTCACTGCCAATGACGGCATCAATGGTAATGAGTTGTGGAGTCTATCCCCCGCCGTCATCACCCAAGTCTCCTCTACCACCGCTGATGGACTCTACAAAGTCGGCCAAGACATCAACATTACGGTAAAATTTGACGAACCTGTAACCGTTACAGCCATTCCTCAACTGCAACTGAAAACCGGTACAACCAATCAATTCGCTACCTACCTAAGCGGTAGCGCCACTGATACCCTCACCTTTAAATACACAGTCCAAACAGGAGATAATAGTTCTGACCTAGAATACTTGGCCACCAACTCCCTCACCCTCAATAGCGGTACCATTAAAGACAGTGAGGGACTCGATGCTAATTTAACCCTTCCCGTCTTGGGTTCAGCCGAATCCCTTGGGGGGAGTAAAGCCCTTGTCATTGATGCTATAGCCCCCACCATTACCAGTGTCAGCCTACCCGCGAACAAAACCTACATAGTCGGAGAAAACCTGGACTTCACCGTTACCTTCTCCGAAGCCGTCACCATCACTGGCGGTGCAAACTTACCCATTACCCTAGATACTGGGGGCGCTGTCAACGCGACCCTTAATGGTACAGGAGCATCGGCCACCACCCATACCTTCCGTTATACTGTTGCATCTGGCACCTTAGATACCGACGGGATCACAGTTGGCACAGCCTTATCCTTACCCACCGGTGCTACCATTGAAAATGCCAGCAACACCAAAGCTACCTTAACCTTCAGCAGCGGCATCACCACAGGCGTATTAGTTGATGGTGTTGTTCCCGCAGTACCCACCTTCACGACTACCACTGGCACCACTAAAAGTACCACTCCAACTCTGGCGGGGACTGCCGAAGCCAATAGTACCGTGAAAATCTTACAAGGTACAACTGAACTCGGTACTGTCACAGCGGATGCTTCGGGTAAGTGGAGTTTTACACCTTCTACTGCCTTAACTGAAGGTACTTACGCCTTTACAGCCACAGCCACCGATGCCGAAGGTAATACATCTAGTGCTGCGAGTGCAGTCAATCTGACAATAGATGCAACAGTACCCCCAGTACCCACCTTCACGACTACCACTGGCACCACTAAAAGTACCACTCCAACTCTGGCGGGGACTGCCGAAGCCAATAGTACCGTGAAAATCTTGCAAGGCACAACTGAACTTGGTACTGTCACAGCGGATGCTTCGGGTAAGTGGAGTTTTACACCTTCTACTGCCTTAACTGAAGGTACTTACGCCTTTACAGCCACAGCCACCGATGCCGAAGGTAATACATCTAGTGCTGCGAGTGCAGTCAATCTGACAATAGATGCAACAGTACCCCCAGTACCCACCTTCACGACTACCACTGGCACCACTAATAGAGCTAATCCAACTCTGGCGGGGACTGCCGAAGCCAATAGTACCGTGAAAATCTTGCAAGGTACAACTGAACTCGGCACTACGACAGCGGATGCTTCGGGTAAGTGGAGTTTTACCCCTACAAAAACTTTAGCCGATGGCAATTATGCCTTTACTGCCATAGCTACTGACGCAGCAGGTAATATATCTAGTGCTTCGAGTGCAGTTAATCTGATTGTAAATACCGCACCAACAGCCCCACCATCAGTAACGGTAGTACCCTTAGTAACACCAACGGCAACAGTAGAAATTAACACGCCATCAATCAGTCTAATCGATCGTGGAGAACCCACTAATTTTCCCCAAAATCAAGTTGTAGATGACCGATATTTACTGGCAGATGATGATGACCGCAGTATCCCACAATCAGCCTTTGGTCAACCGATATTTGCGTTATCAGGTAATGATAATTTGACCGGAAGTGACGGTAATGACACGATTCATGGTAACAAAGGCGCTGATACCATTGATGGTGGTAATGGTAACGATCAATTATTTGGCGGAAAACATTCCGATCAATTATCTGGTGGCAATGGTGATGACGTATTGAGTGGTAATAATGAGAATGACACTCTCACCGGTGGCGAGGGTAATGACACCATAAATGGTGGCAAGGAAAATGATGTCTTACTTGGTGGCAATGGCGATGATGAGGTATGGGGAGATAAAGGATTTGATGTGCTTACAGGTGGCGCCGGAAAGGATAACTTTGTCTTAGAATTCACTGCTAGTAATGCTAATGAAGCTGATTTTATTACTGACTTTAGTTCTGAAGATAAAATCAAGTTAGTTGGTGTTAATTACAGTCAATTAACTTTTGAGTCAGTGAATGTCATCTTAGATGGAGCAGCGGCTGTAGGTTCAACGGCAATTAAATCGGGGGATAACTATTTAGGAGTGGTTTATAACGTGAATCAATCTGCTCTGAATAGTGGTTCTTTCTTGTAAAATTCGCAGGAATTATGCCAAGAAACCGGGTTTCTCTAAAAGATGTTTGCTTTCTCAACTAGATATCTACCAGGAAACCCGTTTTCTCGCCTCTTAGAAAAATATCATTCATTTCAATAAAATTTAATTGGTGAGGTAAACTAAAATGACCACTTCTGATACAAAAACGGGTCGGTTGGATAACAATGACTTTCTGTTTCCAGCTAGGTATATCGGCGGCTATACCTGGCTTGATGAATATGACTTAAATACAGATGCAATCGGGCAAGGAATCACACTTGCTCTGGATGCTACAGATCAAAGCAAATTTGACACATTCTTAGAAATTATAGATGCCAATACGGGTAAGGTTCTTGCTGATAATGACGATGAGGGTGGTATTAGTACAAACTCATTAATTGCGCCTGGTCAGCCTTCCCAAAGTGGCGATATATTTGACATTTCAACAATTCCTGATTCTTTGACAATTGACGGCACTACCAAGTACAAAGTGCGCGTCTTTAGCGTGGATTCTGTTACCGACCTATTGTCTACTTATCCCTACACTTTACAGGCCACCGTTCCTAATGGTAATGTCAGTTTAGTTCCAAGAGGTAGCAACTTTAGCAGCCCTCTAACGGGCAGTACCGTTGCATTAACTGGTAAATTGGAGGTCAACAAAGACTTTACTTTTCCAGGTATAGGTGGTAACACACTTGCTGATGAATTTCTCGTAAGTACATCACTCGACAACGAACCGCTCAAAATTTCCCTTAGCAGTACAACAATAGGCTTTGACCCTTTCGTAGCAGTCATCAGCCCTAAGAATCCCGAAATTTTTGTCTCAGATAATAACAGCGGCGGCGGTTTGAACTCACAGCTTACTGTTCCGCGCGCAGGTATTGATTACAGAATCCGCGTCAGCAGTAACACTACATTTCCCAATTCCACAGCTTCTGCTGCTGATTACAGTTTACAGGTCAGTGTTGCTCAAGGTAGCGTCACATTAACCCCTCGGAGTGGCGAAACTCTGCAATTAGGGCGCGGTGGTGGAAAAGTACCCGACGCTTCCACATTGCCGGACGGTGTCATACCACCACTAGACCTTATTTTCACGCCTGTAACGATCGCAACACCAACAATTAATGCCCCCGGCTCAGGCAATCCTACAGGGCAATCAGCAAACACTGTTACGGGTCTATTTTACAACCTCTCAGACAGTAATGATGATATTTTGCTGTTCTCACTGCCCTCGACTGCTACTGGTAAACAAATCTTAGCCCTATCTGGCAGCGACAAGATTACTGGCACCAGCGGCGCTGATACGGTTAACGGAATGCAAGGAGCCGATACAATTGACGGAGGCGCGGGTAATGACAGTTTATCCGGCGGTAAAGAGTCAGATTCCCTGGAAGGTGGTGCTGGCAACGACCAAATATTAGGCAACAATGACAACGATACTCTTACCGGAGGAGAAGGCAATGATACTATCCGGGGCGGTAAAGAGAAAGATAGCCTGACTGGTGGTGGTGGCGATGACTTTCTCTATGGCGATCGCCATCAAGATTTTCTCACCGGTGGCGATGGAAACGATACATTTGTCTTAGCTGGGGGACAGATAGCAGCGCTCAGTTTAACAGATGCAGATGTGATTACAGACTTCAAGACTGGGGACAAAATTGGTCTCACCGACGGGAATACATTTGGCGGCCTCTCCTTTGAAAATGTCAGTTTGACTCTGACTGGACAACCTGCTGTCAATTCTATAGCAATTAAAGTTAAAGCCGACTCCAGTTATTTGGGTATCGTTCAAGGGGTAGCGCAAAGCGCTTTGACGGCAAATGCTTTTGTGATTCTGTAGCATGGGCTTTGTCCACTCTATTTGAGTGAAATTAATCGCGATCGCCTTTGAGTTTGAGAGGAGGCGATCGCACTTGTATTCTTCCTGTGCGAGGGGCGATCGCACTCATCACCGTGTGCCAGTTGCGTCCATGACCACGAATTTCAAAGGTGGTACCCGCCACGTGATTTATCCGTGGGATCAATCCAAAATCTAAAATCTAAAATCCTCAAGCCCCCGAATTGATCTCGCGCAAGTCAATCCAAAATCGAAAATCTAAAATCTAAAATCGAATGACTGTCCTCATCTTCCCCATCCCCCCATCTTTTCCATCCCCATCATCCTCTTCTGCTCCTCAGCACCTATACTTAAAATTGGGATCTTACAGTTAATTTTTTTAAACCGAATGTTCAGCATTGACATCATTGTGAAAAATACGCCCGTCTCGCTGTCGGTGCAGCGGAAGTTGGAGGAAGACGCTGAGACTGTTTACCAGCAGGTACTGGCGGCGATTCGCAACTCCCAACCGCAAATTTTGGAACTCACCTGCGAGAAAAATCCTGAGAAAAAGGTGGCTGTACTCAGCAGCGAGATTTCTGGGGTGGTGGTTTCTCAGAAATCGGGGGCGTCATCTACAGGCAGATCCCCTGGTTTTGTCTCGATGACAGCAGAATGAGGGCTGGGGGTGTTGGTGCCGATATGAGCCAGTCAGCCGTTGCTGTGCGGGATTTGGGTTTTTGCTGGCCGTCGGGCGATCGAGTGTTGCAAGGTTGCTCTCTGGATGTACCCAAGGGCGAGTTTTGGATGCTTTTGGGCACTAACGGCAGCGGCAAGTCTACGCTGTTGAGGCTGATGGCTGGGCTGCTGCACCCCCTGTCGGGGGAAATTGACCTGAGTGGACGGGTGGGGTTTGTGTTTCAAAACCCCGATCACCAATTGGTTATGCCGACAGTGGGTGCGGATGTGGCTTTTGGTTTGGTGGAGGAAAAGCTTTCTAACGTTCAGGTGCGGGCGAGGGTGGCGGAGGCTTTGGAGGCTGTGAATTTGCTGGATTTGCAGCGGCGGCCGATTTATGCTTTGAGTGGGGGCCAGAAGCAGCGAATTGCTCTTGCTGGGGCGATCGCCCGTCACTGCGAAATTCTGCTGTTGGATGAACCGACGGCTTTGTTAGATCCTGATTCTCAGTTGGATTTGGTGGCGGCGGTGCAGCGGTTGGTGAAAAATCGGGGGATTACCGCTTTGTGGGTGACTCACCGTTTGGATGAGTTGAATTACTGTGATGGGGCTTTTTTGTTGGAAAAGGGCGAGGTGGTCGATCGGGGAGATCCGGCGCGTTTGAAGCAGCGGTTGATGCAAAGTCAAGATGTTTAGGTGTTAAGCAATTTTTGAATTAAGTCATTCGGCGATTGAAATCGCTTCTACAGAAACGAAGTCTGCCTCCGCAGACTAAGAGGATGGCGGTACGCCAAATCAATCTCGCCATCCTCGATCGCGCAACCAAGCCTCTGCCCAAATTGTATCGGCTTCTGACAGCGGTGGTATGACTTCCCAGTTGCGATAATCTATCTTGAGGTCGTAACTTGCTATGTCATAAATTTGATTGAATAATTCCTGCAAATTTATGACAGGTTCGGTATCGCCCGATCGCAGTGGTAAAGGAAAAGCAGGCAGCGGGTTCTGCACGTTAAAAGCGTACAAATCTGCTCTGGGACGGCGATTTCCCCGACACACCAAAACGCTATAGTGGCTTTCAATGTCATTGCCAATAACTGGCATTCTTTGACCGCGCCGCAATAAATCTATTTCAATTACATGAGTGCGACTGGATAAAATTTCTTCTCGCTTTTCTTCGTACATTTGCCGCCCTTTTCCTGTGCGCTTATTGCTAGGCGAGAGGATTTCAATCAGGGTGATTAGTTCTTGGTTTCCTCTTTCTCTAATTTCTAAATAGCCTTCCCGAACCTGGTATGGCATGGGAATATTTACTGTCAAGGGTTGTGTGGGTGGCGCTGCAACGGCTACGTTTGATGTTATTAATTCGGTTGTAGTTCTTGGCTGAATTACGTTTACATCAGGAATGCCAATTGATAAATTGTCGTCAGCGGTTTCATAGATTCTCACTTCCAATGAGACTAAATACTTAGGACGAAGTTGGGGAGACAAAAATCTGAAAATTTCACTAATTAACAAGTGATGTAGGGCTGGCCAGAGTTCGGGATGCTCTAAATACGGGTCCATACCGGGAAAGGGAGATGGCATTGATTTTACTCCTTGACTCAAGTCTATTTACAGTTTAGCAATGTTGTTTTGGGAAAATTAGGGGCGATCGCACTTCCGGTAAAATAGAATAATTCCTATTTGTGGAAGCGCGATCGCACTTTTCAACGCTTAAACTTCGATTGACAATTGCATCGGAATTGGCACGCTGTTTTCATCCAACACAGACACTGCATTCACGAACACAATTGTATGCGGGACTGCCGGCATTAAGCGGCGCAGTGCGTTCAAGTAAGATTCGGCATCGGGGCGACGGGCGAAGCGGCCGACTGTTAACCGCTGACAGTTGGGGAGGTGGCGAATTAGATGCCAAGGTTGAAGTCGATCGCGATAAGTCGGTTCTTTTGGTATCATAGGAAAATCCTTCCCACTTTTGTGGGTGGTGAATGAAAGGCGATCGCCCTTGATTTATCAGGTCGGAGGGCGATCGCTTGTTTATAGTGTATATTCAACACGAATACTCGAGTGTTGTCAAGAGGGAATGGGACGAATTAGGCTGCGAGTTCGAGAATTTGCTCAAGAGAAGGGTTGGAATCTCACAGAAGTCTCCAAAAGAACAGGTATTCCATATACCACGATCATTACCTATGCGAACTCTCAGGGTATGGCAACTGTAGATTACACAGCTTTGGACAAGATGGCCCGTGCGTTTGATATTGCGATCGAGGATTTAGTGGAAATTCTGGAACAGTAAACTGATTTGTCAGCGGGAAAATGGGGTTAATTCGGTTGCGAGTTCGAGAACTAGCGCAGGAGAAAGGCTGGACGCTGAAAGAAGTTTCCGACAGAACGGGAATTCCCTACAGCACGGTTAAAAAATACGCCCAAGCTCCTAAAATGGCAACGGTGGACTACACGGCTTTGCAGAAACTTGCTGCTGTCTTCGATTTGATGATCGAAGATTTGGTTGAGGTTTTGGAAAATTAAACTGATTTGTCAGCGGGAAGATGGGGTTAATTCGGTTGCGGGTTCGAGAACTAGCCCAAGAGAAGGGTTGGACGTTGAAAGAAGTTTCTGAGCGATCGGGCATTCCTTACAGTACCGTTAGAAGTTATGCCCATTCTCCCAAACTGGCAACTGTAGACTATACAGCTTTAAACAAAATGGCTCGCGTGTTTGATATTGCGATCGAAGATTTAGTGGAGATTTTGGAAGAGTAGGCTGATTTATCGTTGGGAATATGGGACGAATTAGACTGCGAGTTCGAGAACTTGCTCAAGAGAAGGGTTGGACTCTCAGGGAAGTCTCCAACAGAACGGGTATTCCATACACTACGATCGCCACCTATGCCAGTTCTCCAGGCATGGCTACCGTTGACTACACAGCTTTGGACAAGATGGCTCGTGCGTTCGATATTGCGATCGAAGATTTAGTTGAGATTTTGGAACAGTAAACTGATTTGTCAGCGGGAAGATGGGGCTAATACGGTTGCGAGTTCGAGAACTAGCCCAGGAAAAGGGTTGGACGCTGAAAGAAGTCTCTGACAGAACGGGAATTCCCTACAGCACGGTTAAAAAATACGCCCAAGCTCCCAAAATGGCAACCGTGGACTACACGGCTTTGCAGAAACTTGCTGAAGTCTTCGATGTGATGGTGGAAGACTTGGTTGAGGTTTTGGAACGGTAAACTGATTTGTGATTTAGTTTTTGCACTTCTTGCAACAGTCCGTCGGGGGTTGAAACCCCCGCCTCAAAGCTCAAGTCGTCTAAAGACGACTGAAAAGGCGATCGATCTCCGCTTCAATCCTTTTTTTGAAATTTTTAATCAATCCTTTCTTCAGTCCACAAAGCGTGGACTTTCGCTTTGAGGCAGGGGTTTCAACCCCTGCCGGAATCTGGCAACAAATGCAAGATATCAGTTCGATCGCATTAATGCGGATATTGGAATTTTCCGGTTGTAGATTAGAGTCAAGAGTTGTTCATTCTGCCGGAGTTATATTAATGCCAATTAATCGTCTGTCTGACATAGAAGAGAACTTGGAATCGCTGCGAGAGCAATTAGGGGGCAAGGAGAAGGCTCGAGTTTTAGCACGATTAGAAGATAAAACCCTAATTCAACAGCAAATTAGAGAGCTATGTAAGGAGATTCAGGAAGAGGAAGAAAAGTATTGGCAGGTTCTCGCTCAGCAAACGAAAACGGTAGAAATTCCCGAACATGAGGCAGAGATTATTGTTGCCGAGATTGTCGAAGAAGTTGGGCAAATTCAAGTGCAGGGACAGTATTCAGAGGAAGTGCTTAAGATTTTGCAGGAGATTCGGGACAAGCTAAACCAACCGGGAGCAACAGCGGCCGCGAAACTTAAAGGCGTAATCTCAAGCATTCCGCCGTTTGTAGGAATTTCCATAGAGGCAGAATTGGATACAGAGAATTTTTTACAGCAGCATTTCCCAACGTTTCGGAAGTGGTCTAAGGAATTAGCAAAAAAGTCCTAGACCTGGAGCGAAAAACACTCAATCCAGGTTTCACAAGTTTTTACCAACTATACGATATTCCCTCCGAACTAGGTTCAAAAAACTTTGTCGGACGGGATGAAGAGATGCAGCAATTGCACGGATTGTTGCAGGATGGAAGGCGCGTTGCCATTGCCGCTGCGTCGGGAATGGGCGGCATCGGCAAGACAGAATTGGCATGGCAGTATGCAACATTTCACCGCGAGTGCAACACCTATCCAGCCGGGATTTGGTGGGTGTTTGTGCGGGAAATCGATTTAGCGCCGCAGGTGTTGCAGAAAGCGCTGCGAATGGGAATTCAGCCGCCGGATACTCTCGACAATCTGGAGGAACGGTTGCAATTTTGCTACGAAGAGTGGGCAAAACAAACCTCTGGCAATGCTCTGCTGGTATTGGATGATGTCAACGATTACCGCACCGTGGAGCGGTTGCTGCCTAGAAATCCCCGCTTTAAAGTGTTGCTGACAGCGCGACAAATTGTGCCGTCGCCTGTGGGGTGTTTGCCGTTAAAAGTGTTGAAACCAAAGGCGGCGCTAAACTTGCTGTGGCTGACGGCAGAGGATTTGCCGGGAAACGGACTCGGACGGATTGATGCCCAGCTTGAAGATGCTCAAGCGCTTTGTCAGTGGTTGGATTATTTGCCTTTGGGCATCGAACTGGTAGGGCGCCATCTGCGGCGCAAGCGGGCGCTCTCCTTGGCAGAAATGCTGCAACGGTTGCATAGTCAGCGATTGGAGGCGCGGGCATTGCAGGAGGCGGAAGCTGGGATGACGGCTAGGCGCGGAGTGGCGGCTGCCTTTGAGTTGAGTTGGGCGGAGTTGAACCCTCCGGCGCGGACGCTGGGGTGTCTGCTGAGCGTGTTTGCTCAGGCTCCGATTCCTTGGGAGTTGGTAGCCGAGTGTTTGCCGGGTTGGGATGAGGAGGAGTTGGAGGATTGTCAGGATTACGAACTGCTGGAACAGAGTTTGCTGTCGCTGGTGGAGGATGAAACCTCAGATTCGGGTCAATCTGGGCTGGTACAGCCACGCTATCAACTTCATGCTTTGATTCGGGAATTTTTTGCGGTCAAATTGCAGGGGCGCGCCGATGCTGAGGATTTGCGGAGAAGTTTTGCGGTGGCGCTGACAGACGTGGCGGAGACGATTCCGCAGACTGTAATGCTGGAGGTGCAGGAACGGGTGAAGGAGGCGCTGCCCCATTTGGAGGTGGTGGCGGAGCAATGGTCGCATTTACTGGAAGATAGTGCTGATGCTATGTGGTCTTTCACGGGCTTAGCGCGGGTTGCCGAGGAACAGAGTTTGTGGGCAGAAGCGGAGAAATGGTTGAAAGCTTGCCTCCAGATGACAGAGAAACGCTGCGGAGCCGAACATCCCGATACGGCAGATAGTTTGAACAATCTGGCAGCGCTGTACAAGGCAATAGGACGCTACCCGGAGGCGGAACCCTTGTGTATGCGATCGCTCTGGATCTGGGAGCAACAGCTCGGAGTCGACCATCCCCATACGGCAACGAGTTTGAACAATCTGGCAGCGCTGTACGAGTCAATGGGACGCTACCCGGAAGCAGAACCCTTGTATGTGCGATCGCTCTGGATCTGGGAGCAGCAGCTCGGAGTTGACCATCCCCATACGGCTCAGAGTTTGAACAATCTGGCAGGGCTGTACAGGGCAATGGGACGCTATTCGGAGGCGGAACCCTTGTGTGTGCGATCGCTCGCCATCAGAGAACAGCAGCTTGGAGCCTATCATCCCGATACGGCTCAGAGTTTGAACAATCTGGCAGAGCTATACCGTGTAATGGGTTGCTACCTGGAGGCGGAACCCTTGTGTGTGCGATCGCTCGCCATTAGAGAGCAGCAGCTCGGAGCCTATCATCCCGATATCGCAACGAGTTTGAATAATCTGGGATTGCTGTACTATGCAATGGGATGCTACCCGAAGGCGAAACCCTTGTATGAGCGAGCGCTCGCCATTAGGGAGCAGAAGCTTGGAGCTGACCATCCCGATACCGCAACGAGTTTGGAAAATCTGGCAAATTTATACCGTGCAATGGATCGTTACTCGGAGGCGGAACCCTTGTTAGTGCGATCGCTCTCTATCTGTCAGCAGCAGCTCGGAGCCTACCATCCCTATACCGCAACGACTTTGAACAATCTGGCAGGGCTGTACAAGGCAATGGGTCGCTACCCGGAAGCAGAACCCTTGTATGTGCGATCGCTCTCGATCTGGGAGCAGCAACTCGGAGCCGACCATCCTCATACGGCATTGAGTTTGAACAATCTGGCAGGGCTGTACGGTGCAATGGGTCGCTACCAGGAGGCGGAACGGTTTTTTCTGGGAGCATTAGAAATCTTGTTTAACCGATTGGGAGAAGATCATCCCGACACCCAAACCGTTTGGAGCAATTTCATTTATTTTCTCCAGCAGACCATATCAACTGGTCAAGACTCCCAACTTTCCCAGCATCCAGCAACGCAAGCAATGCTTCAGCAACTTCGGGAGACGGAGTAGCTGTTGCTGCTAGAGCGATTGTTTCCAATTTCTCACTCCAATTTTTGGCGCATCGCTTCATCTACAAAACTCCAGTTTCCAGATGGAAAGACAATGATTTGCAGTTCGTCGCCTGCGAAAATGTCAAGTTCGCCACTTTGTGGGTCAAAGCGGAATAGTGGGTTATGGAACCTCTTCTAATTCAGGAATATGTTCAGCTTCATAGTTTTCGACTAAAACACCAATAACGTCCATCATCGAAGCCAGGGGATGACTTTCATCCTCGCCCACTCGATCGATAAGGCTATCCAGTAGTTCAACTAAACGCTCGTATTCCTGTTCGGTGTGAGGGACAAAAACCATTTTAGCAATGGATGACCAAGCACCAATTGTTTGATCTAGATTAAGACTTTGCATCATTCTTTCCACCTTTCTTCATCGTACTCTGAGTGAGTTAATACAGCTCGAATGTAGACTTTGTGCCGATTGTAATGAATAGCAGCAATGAGTCTAACTTTATTCCCTCCAATGTTGAAAACAGTCAATTTCCCTACTCGATCGGCAGATGGAAATATTTCGCGGAGTTCAACGAAGGTCGCAAATTCATTTTGTTTGACGAGTTTGTACCACTGAACCAAGGCATTTGTTGTATCTGGATGAAGTTTAGCAAACTCATTCAGCCGTTTGCGGGTAATCACGTGCATATTAATTTACTCATGCCTCCTCCTCTTTAATTTTTGGCGTTTTACTCAGGATGACATATGGGCTTTGTGTAACATCAATTCAATTTTACCATGAGGATTACAGGTAGATTGCGATTTGTCGTTTGGTGGGGGCGGGTTTTTGAGATTGTCTATCTGTCTCGTAAATGGTTGGTGAACCCGCCCCTACAGGTCGATCGAGGATGTGCGATATCTCAGATTTTACGGTTGATTCCCCTACTTCATCTCATATCCAAACAAATTCGGATCGACTTCTCCCAAATTCAAATCAGCCAAACCATACTCGGCCCAACGCCTTTCTACCATCGCCGCCACATCGGGATCGGACTCCAAAACTTCCCCCCATTCGTGATCTGTTTCCGGCGGCATCTTCGTAGTAGCATCAATCCCCATTCTGCCTCCCAAACCAATCTTTTCACTGGCAAAATCTAACGTATCAAAAGGCGTATTCGGCAGAATAAATACATCCCGAACCGGATCGACTTTAGAACTAATTGCCCAAACTACTTGACGCGGGTCGCGAATGTTGATACTTTTATCGACAACAATCACAAACTTAGTGTAAGTAAACTGCGGTAATGCACTCCAAAATGCTAAAGCAGCCCTGCGCGCTTGACCGGGATATGCTTTATCGATCGAGATAATTGCCGCTTTATAACTCAGGGCTTCCATCGGTAAGAAGAAATCGACAATTTCCGATACTTGCTGCCGCAAAATAGGCGTATAAATACGGTTAAGCGCGATCGCCATCATTGCTTCTTCTTTCGGCGGCCGCCCGCTAAATGTGGTCAGATAAATCGGGTCTTTGCGGTGCGTCATGCAGTGGAACCGCACCAACGGCGAATCTTCCACGCCGCCGTAATAACCCATGTGATCGCCGAAGGGCCCGTCGGGCAGAACTTCCCCCGGTGTAATCGTTCCTTCTAACACAATTTCCGAGTCCGCCGGTACTTCCAAATCTACGGTTTTGCACTTCGCCAATTGCACGCCGGAACCGCCGTAAAGTCCGGCAAATAACCATTCCGATAAATCTACAGGAATTGGGGTTGCTGCGGCGAGAATAATCAGGGGATCGACTCCAAGGGCGATCGCAACTTCCAACTTTTTACCAGCCTGCGCCGCTTTCCGCAAGTGCCGCGCCCCGCCCCGCACCGATAACCAGTGTACAGTCATCGTGTTTTTTGACTGCAACTGCAACCGATAAACCCCCACATTCGGCGTACCCGTTTCGCAATCTTTGGTAATTACCAAACCCAGGGTGATAATTTTGCCCGCATCTCCCGGATAAGGGCGAATCATCGGGATTTTGTTCAAATCCAGCCCTTCTCCTTCAAATACCACTTGCTGACAAGCTGGGAAAAAGTCGCGGCCCGGTTTGGCTTTTACTACGTCAAACAGCACTTTGCCGAATTCTATCGCTTGGGAAATCTTTTTGGGCGGTTTTGGCTGTTGCAGCATTCCCAGTTTTTTGCCGAGCTCTTCTAGTTCGATCGGCTTTTCCATGTTCATCGCCCAGCAAACGCGCTCTTCCGTACCCAACAGGTTGATTGCGACGGGGAATTCGGCCCCTTTGACGTTTTCAAACAGCAATCCAGGGCCGCCTTTTTGCAGCATTTGGTTGGAAATTTCGGCAATTTCGAGGTCGGAATCGACTAAAGCGCTAATCCGGCGCAGTTGTCCCCGTTC
This sequence comes from Microcoleus sp. S13_C3, assembly GCF_036700905.1. Classification (NCBI taxonomy): domain Bacteria; kingdom Bacillati; phylum Cyanobacteriota; class Cyanophyceae; order Oscillatoriales; family Microcoleaceae; genus Microcoleus; species Microcoleus sp. S13_C3. The sequence goes on from NZ_JAUBPT010000012.1 coordinate 54,983, forward strand.
TTCGAGTAGTTTTAGGAATCCCCGCAAGTCTCTAGCCATTTTTTTTAAGAATTGTTAACGTTCTTTTGTTATTATGAGCCGATCGACTGCCACAAGTTACTCCTGAACCGCTCAAAAGATACGTATTTAACGAACCGCGAAGACGCCAAGGGCGCGTTCGGCGAAGCCGTTCCCGTTCCCCGCAGGGGTTCGGTGAAGGGTAGGGTAGGAAGAGAAAGAAGAAGATAGGTAATGCCTTGTTGGGTTCGGGAGGAGGCTGCAATAATAGTTACATGAAATGTCCTCGATGTGAATCTGACCAACTTCGTAAAAACGGCCGTCCCAACGGTCATCAGCGGTATCTTTGCAAAGCTTGTCGCAAACAATTTTTAGAGCCGCCCAGTCCGCAGTCTTTAAGTCGCCAATGCACGGAAACACGGTTAAGCGAAGCTATCCCGCATGAAATCGCCCCTGCAACCACCATAGAGTCAGGCGGGATTGGGATTTTGCTGTTAGATGCCGAAAATCTGAAACTTAAGCTTAATACAGAACAATTTTTAGCGGGTTTGTGCGACTATCCCCTGCAAGTTAAAATTGCTTTTGCTAACTGGAAAAATCCGAGTACGGGGAAGTTGGATGCTGAACTTTACGATCGCGGTTACGAACTGATTCACGTTCCGGGCGGTGCGAATAGTGCTGATGGTAAGATGATTGCTTTTGGCGCTGCTATTTTATATCGATATCGGGATGTGCGACAAGTTTTTGTCTGTTCTTCGGATGGTTTGTTAAATCATCTTTGCAATCAGTTGCAAAATCAGGGAGTGACTGTGTTTCGGGTGCGTCGGCAAAATTCGGTTTTGTCTGTAGAAAATTGTCAGAATGGTGAGAGCAAGCACTATTCTTGCGAAAGGGAAGAGGAAATCCCTAGTTTTGAAGAATTGGCTAATCAAGTTGCAGAGTTGTTGAAGGCTGAACACAAATCTATTGATGAGCGAATCGCTCGGTTTTATAGTGTGGCTGAGCTTTTTCAAGAGCGCCGTAATGTTGCGTTCAATTCTACAAATTCCCCAGCAGCAGCACTGGCGGAGTCAGCACAAAACCAACTTCCCCCGGTGCTTGAACCATCTTTGGCGACCGTTGCTGTTCCTCCAAATATTGCGGAGCAAAATTTGCCAGAAATAATACCGGCTGTCAATTCAAAGGCTATTGAGTCGCTGGATGTTTTAAAAAATATACTTGTAGAAATAATTGACTCTGCAAAAAATGAGTTGAAAGAGGATGCTATTCCTGTAACAAGAATTAAGAAAGTTTTTTTTGCTAAATATCACTCTCATGCTGATTTAATTGTAAAAAGCTTTTTGGGTAAAACTTCTAGTTTAATCAAATTTTTGCAGTTGCAATCAGCTACTTTTAAAATAAAATTAATCGGTACAGAACATCAAGTGGGACTCGTTCAAAAACCCTCCGATTCAAAAATTGAATTATCTGCCGCCCTCGAAGCATCGGTAGCAAAAATTGTAATGGCATTAACTGCTGAATCTCCAGGTAGTTACATTCCGATTCCCCAGGTAGCCGGCGAATTTAAAAAGCAATACGGTCAACCAATTACTAAAAAGCTGAAATCGCTGGATTTGGACACCAAATTTGCCGATTTTTTGCAGTCCTGTAAAATATTTAAAGTTAAGAAAAAAGGTAAAATTTATGAAGTGGCGATCGCACAGTCCGCTCCCTGATGTATTTAAGAAATCAGGTTTCCAAGTTTCGGTCGAAAAATTTAATCTATTATTAACCAAAATTTAAGACAAGCTTATTCTTTTATTATTTAATCTATTATTAACCAAAATTTAAAACAAGCTTATTCTTTTAGATCCCTTTCCTTGCAGATTTCAGTCTATCCTAGGTCGTAGATGTGCAAAGTCGGCTATTAAGGGAGAGGAGTATGAATTTTTTCACAGGACGTTGGCGACGTAGTTTTATAGTGACACTAGCAGCAGCAGCATTTTCGCTGACTTTGATTAGTTCTGCTGTAGCTGCTGTAACACTAAATGGTTCGGGAGCAACTTTCCCTAAACCTCTTTACGATCGCTACTTCTCTCAGATGAGAAGTGCAAATCAAATTACTGTAAACTACGAAGGAACTGGCAGCGGTGCTGGCATCAAAGCATTAATTGCAGGCACTGTTGATTTCGCAGGCAGCGACGCGCTGATGACGGCGGCGCAAATAGCCGAAGTAAAGCGCGGCGTCATGGCGGTTCCGACTGCTGGCGGCGCTGTTGCAGTTGTCTACAACTTGCCCGGAGTGACGAATCTGAGGCTAAATAACGAGGCCATGAAAGGCATCTTTGAAGGCAAGATTACTCGCTGGAATGATGCGAAAATAGCCGGAATTTCTGGACAAGCTAAAGGCTTGCCAAATACTGCGATTCGAGTAGCTGTACGCGCAGATAGCAGCGGTACAACCTTTATTTTTTCTAACCACTTGCAGGCGACTGGTAGCAGCATCAAAGCTGCCGCTCAGCCGAGTTGGCCAGGAAGCCCTGTCAGTGGTCAAGGAAACCCCGGCGTAGCTGCTTTGGTGAAGAATACAGCGGGTGCGATCGGCTACGTTCAAGATACTTATGCTCGGCAAAACAATCTCCAAACAGCGTTTATTCAAAATAAAGCTGGTAGGTTTGTAGATCCTAGCTTGGCTGAAGCAGAGAAAGCTTTAGCAGGGGAAACATTTCCCGCAGATTTCCGCTTAGTAGAAGGAAATCCTAACGACGGTTATCCGATTGTTGGTTTGACTTGGCTGTTAATCTACAAACAGTATCCTGCTGCGAAAGCAGAGGCTATTAAAAAGATGGTTAATTGGGTGATGACTACAGGTCAAGGTATCAACAAACAGCTAGAGTTTACTACAATTCCTTCAGCTACAGCTCAAAAGGTGGTTCAAACAGTTAATCAGACTGTGGTTGCTAGAGGTTAATTGGGGCTTTTCAGAGTTAGGGATTTTGAGTTCAATGTATGGCTCAGAACTCATATTTTGTATAGCAATATTCCTGATGTATGAGTGCCAATAAATCTGCGCTTTTCCCGCATTCCGGCAGGGATTTAAATCCCTGCCTCATAGCGAAAGTCCTCGCTATGAGGACTAGGAATAATGACTGATGTAACAAGTTCGGCAGAGATTTAATCTCTACCTTATACCGAAAGTCCTCAAGTCCTCGCGAAGGAGAACTGGTAATAATAGACTATCCATAAAGTGGGTTTTTACCCAGATTTATTTTGGGGAATACCAACAGTCCTCTTGAGAGGACTTTAGCTTTGAGGCGGGGGTTTAAACCCCCGCCGGACTATGGGAATACCAGATCATCCGGCTGCCGGATAGCAGGATAAATGCGTACCCTACAAGCTTGTCTTTCGATCGAATATTTCGCTTTTTACGCAATAACTCGGCTATGACCAATTTTTCCAAAAAACCGAAAATATCAACTCGGAAACCGACAGAAATAAACACAGAAGTAGATTTGACAGATACTGCTGGTGAAGGTCTATGGATGGAGTCAGGATTTACAGTATTTGTATGGGGTTTTGCCCTAGCGACAGCGGGTACGTTGTTTTTGATGAGTGGGGTAATTTTTAAAGATGCTTGGCCTGCTATTAGCCAATTTGGACTCTCTTTCTTGTGGAATCCCAAGTGGGATATCGGTGAGTTGCAGTTTGGGGCTTTGCCGTTTATTTATGGTACTGTAATTAGTTCTGCGATCGGCATAATCATCGCACTTCCTTTAGGGCTGTCAGTAGCTATAGTTACTAGCGAGAACTTCTTACCCGTTTGGGTGCGATCGCCCTTGGGATTCATGGTTGAATTAATCTCGGCCATTCCCAGCGTGATAGTTGGGCTGTGGGGAATCTTTGTTTTGATTCCCTTTTTGTTGCCATTGCAGCAGTCATTGTTCGATAATTTCAGTTGGTTTCCCCTGTTCAGCAGCGAACCTTTAGGCCCGGGAATGCTGCCTGCGGGAATACTGTTATCAATTATGATTTTGCCCACAGTAGCCGCCATCAGCCGCGATGTATTGATGTCAGTTCCAGTAGATTTGCGAAGTGCTTCCATGTCCCTCGGCGCCACCCGCTGGGAAACAATATTCAAGCTGTTATTACCAGCAGCTAGTTCAGGGATTATCGGCGCCACCATATTAGCCTTGGGACGCGCATTAGGCGAAACAATGGCAGTCACAATGGTAATTGGCAACTCGATTCAAATTAACCCATCCCTGCTCGCTCCCAGCTACTCAATTCCTGCTGTTTTGGCAAGTCAATTTCGGGAAGCTGTCGAACCGCTGCACACGGGGGCTTTGATGTATTTAGCTTTAATTTTATTTGTCATCACTTTGTTGGTAAATGCGATCGCAGTATTGTTGGTTCAGCTAATTGGCGCCAAAAAAGCTAAAACTTAACATCATCGAAAGCAATTTGATCGCAAGCCGCGCAGCCAGATTTATCCCCTGCTTCAATCTCAAATCTAACATCTCAAATAACATGGATAAAACACAAAAATTAGACAGTATTCTGGATGCAGAAATCCATAACCCCCTGTCGCTAAGTCGAACTTTTTTCAGTCGGGGAATGACAGTTATCGCTTTCGCTCTGACAGCTCTCGCCCTGCTCCCTTTGTTTGCTATTTTATACAAAATTCTGGGGGAAGGACTCACACATTTGAGCTGGGAAGTGCTAGTGTCTCTACCAGCACCCGTCGGAGTTGAAGACCAGCCCAACGGCTTTGCCAATGCGATTCTCGGCACTGCTTTAATGGTAGGAATTGCGACATTAATCAGCGTACCCATAGGCGTAATGACGGGAATATTTTTGTCGGAGTTTGGTAGAGAAAACAAAGCGATAGCCAATAGTATTCGGTTTATCACCGTCATTCTCAGCAGCGTTCCCTCGATCGTAGTTGGCGTCTTTTCCTACGCCCTAATTGTCGTTACCACCAAAGCATTTTCATCCTTAGCAGGCGGTTTCGCCCTCGCCGTCATCATGCTTCCAGTTGTTGCTCTGACAACAGAACAAGCATTAAAATTAGTGCCTACTTCTTACCGTCTCGCTTCTGCTGGTTTGGGATGCGGACGCTTTCAAACTATGTTTCGCATTATCATACCCTCAGCACTTCCAACTATTACCACAGGTATTTTACTCGCTGCTTCCCGGGCCGCCGGCGAAACCGCACCGTTGATTGTAACGGCGTTGTCGAGTCAATTTTGGCCTCCTTTAGTTGATAAATTGGGCGAGATAATGCAGTCTCCCATAGGTGCAGAAACTATCTCAAAACTCAAAGAAATTCCCGAAACACTGCTGACTCCGACTCCTTCTATGTCGGTATTAATATATAGCTACGCCAGCTCTCCTTACAAGGATCAGAACGAATTGGCGTGGACTGCTGCCTCTGTCCTTTTGGGGATGGTTTTAATTGCTAGCGTCGCATCCCGTACAGTAACTCGGAAACGCTTGCAAAATCGATAATTCAATAAATCCAGTCTATCTCTCAATCAAATATTAACAATATCACCAGGCAAATAATGAAACCTAAAGCTAACTTGAAATCAGAAAACTATACAGATCAATTCCTAGAAGATGCCACCCCGGAAATTGACCCCAATGCACTCCCAGCATTGCGGGTTCAGGACTTGAGTTTTTATTACGGAACTCACAAAGTCTTAGAAAATTTATCGATGAATATCCCTCATCCGCAAATTACGGCGATTATTGGCCCTTCAGGTTGCGGCAAATCTACCTTTCTCAAAGCTCTCAACCGGATTGGTGAATTGGAGGGAAAGGTTAAAATTAAAGGAAGAGTAGAGTTTTTTGGACAGGATATTTACAGCCCGAAAGTAAATATTAATAGTTTGCGCCGCCAAATTGGGATGGTGTTTCAAAGACCAAATCCTTTTCCGCTGAGCATCTACGATAATATTGCTTACGGAGTCAGGATTTTTGGCCGCAAAAGCAAAGCAGAATTAGATGAAATTGTGGAAACTGCCCTCAAAAGTGCGGCGCTTTGGAATGAAGTCAAAGACGATTTGAAGAAATCGGCTCAGGGGATTTCGGGGGGACAGCAGCAGCGACTTTGTATTGCTCGCGCTTTGGCGGTGAAGCCAAAAATTTTGCTGATGGATGAACCTTGTTCTGCTCTTGATCCGATTTCCACGATGAAGATTGAGGAGTTATTTCAGACTCTGCGGCAGCAGTTAACTGTTGTGATTGTGACGCACAATATGCAGCAGGCTGCTCGCGTTTCTGATTACACGGCTTTTTTTAATACTGATGAAAGTCGCATCGGCCGCCTGGTTGAATTTGGGCCGACAAGTAAGATTTTTACTTCTGCGGGCAATTCGAGTACGAGAGATTACATTCAAGGCCGTTTCGGTTAATACCAGGGTCCTTTCCTTTCTCTCAGTCGCTATATTCCGACAGGGGCTTAAGTCCCTGTCTCACAGTTAAAGTCCTCTTCAGAACACTATGAAATAGTAATAGTATTTGAATTATCTCAAATCCGCCCTTCATCGTCCTGTATTCATCTCTCTGTTCTCTTCCTCTGCGTTCTCTGCGTACTCTGCGGTTTAATCATTCTAATGCAAGCGGAATTGATATTAGTGTTGACTCATATGGGGCAACATTCTCAAGAAGTATTGCAGTCCTCCTAGCTGGGGACTTGATTTTTGAGGCGGGGGTTTAGGCCCCGGCCGGAATTATTGCAAATATTGCTAGATGTAACCTACTATCAGTATGGCACTGAACAGAAAACCGCTATATTTATGTCTTCAACACTGCTGAAGCGAGAGTTAGGTATTTTTGGCGCAACTCTCATGGGCCTGGGTTCAATCCTCGGTACTGGGGTATTTGTGAGTATCGGCATTGCTGCGGAAGTTGCGGGGCCGGGAGTGATTTTGGCTGTAGGTATTGCAGCTTTAGTTGCTGTTTGCAATGGGCTTAACAGCGCTCAATTAGCGGCCAATCATCCTGTTAGCGGCGGTACTTATGAATATGGCTACAAATATCTCAATCCTTGGCTGGGTTTCACTGCCGGCTGGATGTTTCTGTTGGCGAAAACGGCTTCTGCTGCTACTGCTGCTTTAGGTTTTGCGGGGTATTTTTTAAATGCAGTTGGTGTAGCCGATCGCACTTACCTGATCCTAACAGCTTTAGTCGCCCTCGCCACCATCACTTTAATTGTATTGACGGGAATTAGGCGATCGAATATTGCCAATACTGCCATAGTCTCAGTTACACTCCTATCCTTAGCGGTTTTTGTTGCTGTCGGTTTGCCAGAGGTAAGGTGGGAAATGGCCACCGTACAGAATAATAGATCGATCGGCTCCATCTTCCAGGCCACCGCCCTGATGTTTGTCGCTTATAGCGGTTACGCCCGCATCACCACAATGAGCGAGGAAGTGCGGAAACCGAGGGAAACCATTCCCAAAGCCATAATTTTCACTTTGGTGCTGACAATGCTGCTTTACGTGGGGGTAGCAGTAGTTGTCGCGGGGGGAGCCGATAAATTGTCGTTACCAGGCGGCACGGCTGCACCTTTGGAAGTCATCGCCCGGAGTTTCCGAATTCCGGGAGTTTCTCAACTGCTAGCCGTCGGTGCAATTACCGCTATGTTGGGAGTCTTACTGAACTTAATTTTAGGGTTGTCGCGCATCTGGCTGGCGATGGGGCGGCGCTTGGATATGCCGAGAGTCTTGGCGCGGCTGAATCCTTCAGGGACAACTCCCTACGTGGCTGTGGTGGTTGTGGAAGTTACGATCGCACTTTTAATCCTCGTCGGCGATGTCAAAACCACTTGGTCATTTAGCGCTTTTAGCGTTTTGATATATTACGCTATCACCAACCTCGCCGCGCTGCAACTTTCCCCCGCCGAAAGGCTTTATCCGCAGTGGTTGGCTTGGGTGGGTTTGGGGAATTGTCTATTTCTGGCTTTTTGGGTGGAGAGGCAAATTTGGCTGACAGGATTGGCATTAATTGTCGCCGGTTTAATTTGGCGGGCGATCGTCCGACTCCCGGCGAGAAACTAGAAGTGTGATAAATTGAAACAGCATCCCGCATTGTAGAGGGCCATGCCCGATCGAACTCCCGAGCTTGCGACTCAAGAATCTCCCGCATTGAGCGCCATCAGTCGCTATATCGCTCAAACCCTCATTACCATTCAGGAACAGCATCCCGAATGGATAGCTGAAAAATACAGGAAAACCCCCTGGGCCAAACCTGATTTTCAGTCAGTTTTGATTGGAAAATTGACAAAAAGTTTCAGCGTAGCCAGCGATACAGATTCCCTGCTGCTGACTGCGAAAAAATACCTACAAATTCTGCTGGTTCCAGAATTCGTTAATTCACCTCAATTCAGCAAATTATCTGCCAAAATTCAGCAGCTAGCCCAATCTCAAACAGCACCAGCTAAATCAGAAAACTCAGTTTCGTCAGAACCTCCAACTCCAACAGCCAATCAACCAGCCCCGCTTCCTAGCGGCATTGCTATCTTGCTGCTAGATGTCGAAAACTTGCAACTCACCATCGAAACCGAAAAATTCCTAGAGGGAATTTGCCACTATCCCATCCAAATCAAAGTTGCCTTTGCCAACTGGCGCAGCATGGGCAAAAAAGATGCCGAATTTCACCAGCGCGGCTATCAACTAATTCACGTCCCCCCAGGCAAAGACAGCGCCGACTTAAAAATGGCTACAGTCGGCGCATCGATTTTCGTACATTATCCCACAGCCAAAGAGATTTTTGTCTGTTCGTCCGATCGCGCCCTCACTCACCTCAGCAACACACTGCAAGCCCACGGACTAACCGTATTTCAAGTCCGCAAACAAATAGATAAAATCATAGTTTTAAACAGCAAAACCGGACAAGTGGAAACCCATTCCCTCGTAACCATACCGGAAATTACACCCCTAGAACAATTAGTTATTCAACTAAAAGAATTAATCAAAAAAGAGCAAAAACGCACCTCAAGTCAGTGGATAAAACTTTCTACTGTTTCAGCTTTATTTAAGGAAAATTACGGTTTAGTCCTCAATCAAGTTGTTGCCCATCATTTACTGGGTACTAAAACCAGGGATATCTTTCTCAAATATCCCACAGATTTTGCCCTCCACAAACCCTCAGAAACTTCTCAAACTTATGTCACTCTTTTTGAAGTCAAGCTGCCGCCCCCACCGCCAATACTTAACCAAGAAAATCTGAATAACCACCAGCCAGCACCTGCGACTTTGACCGATATTAATTCTCTGGAAGACTTGGAAAGAGCTCTTGTCAAAATCGTTGGCGAGTTAACCGGCAACTCTCCTGAAAATTCTGTATTTCTCTCCAATGTAGGCAGCGAATTTCACCGACAATACGGCAAACAAATTACCCAAATAATTAAAGATTTTAATCTGGGTAGAAAATTTACTAAATTTTTGCAATCCTGCGCTTCTCTCCAGCTAAAAAAAGCCGAAAAAGGCTGGCAAGTTTCTCTCAATTAATTAAAAATTAAAACATATCAACATCCCCATTACTAGCAACTTGAGTTATGATACAATCGGGACGTAAAGAAATGTAAAGGGATATGCAGGACAAAGTTGTGGTTGTGGTGGGTGCGACTGGCGGCATCGGTTCAGCAGTGGCCCGCAAACTCGCTGAGGCGGGTGCGAGGCTAGTGCTCGCCGCCAGAGACAGCAGTAAATTAGACGCTTTAGCTAGCGAACTTTCAGCAACAGAGGTACTGTGCGTGCCCACGGATATCACCGATTTGCCTCAAGTCGAGACGCTGATGCAAAAAGCGGCGGGGCATTTTGGACAAATTGATGCCCTCATAAATGCCGCCGGTGCCGGAATTCTCAAGCAGTGGAACAAGTTAGAACCCGCTGATTTAGATGCCATGCTTGACTTGAACTTGAAAGGCAGTTTTTACACGTCTCAAGCAGCGGCGAATGTGATGAAAGAGCGCAAATCCGGTCACATTTGCAATGTCATTGGGATTTTGGGCAAGCATTCGATGGCGATGGGAACGGCTTATTGCGCTTCAAAGTTTGGGGTAGTTGGTTTCAGCAAGTGCATGGCAGATGAGCTGCGACGCTACGGCATTAAGTTTACGCTATTCTATTTTGGCGGGGTGGATTCTCCGTTTTGGGATAATGTGAGTTTGAAGGTAGACAGGTCAAAAATGCTGAGTACCGAAACTGCTGCAAATGCGATTATGTTTGCTCTTTCGGCTGACCCGCAAGCTGTGCCGATGGAGATTAATATTCAGCCGGAAAGTCATTTGTTTTTTTAGCGATGGAGGAGTGATTTGAAGGCCGAAGGCAGCGGAAGCTGAAGGCAAGAAAAATTATGATATTTTTAGGTTTGAGAACTTGTACAGCACTGAATTATGTAGGTGCACGGGCTGGTGCACCTTACCCCTATAAGTAGTGTGTCAATCCATTTTTTTGCCTTAGTCCTATTGGCGAAGGCCTCGCGCCCAAATCCAAGTTATCGCAGACACCGGGTTTCTTTTAATTGCCGACCTATTTCTGCCTTCAGGAAGAGTTAGGGTATTCAATCTTTAGGTTATTATTATGTGGGTACGCAATAAAAAGTATGAAAAATATCCATTACTCAGTCCCTCCCTTGCAGTTTTCCCTTGAAAATCAGCAGATTTTCCATTTTTCAGTTTCCATTGTCAATTATTGATTATGGAGTTCGATCGCATTCAATTTTACGTTGAAAACGCTAAAATATCCCGCGACTGGTTTGTGAGCCAGTTAGGCTTTCAATCAATAGCAGGTTATGCCAATAGCCACACTCACACTGAAGTTGTCAGCAGTGGCAATGTATGTTTTGTTTTATCTTCGCCCCTGACACCCGCTAGTCCCGCTGCTAGTTGGTTGAAGTTTCATCCTCCAGGGATTGCCGATGTGGGTTTTCGGGTAAAAAATATTGAATTAGCGGTAGCTAGAGCGGCTGCTGAAGGCGCTAAAATCCTGGAACCGATTCAAGAAGACCTAAACGCAGGAGGCTATTTTAAGCGGGCAAAAATCGCGGGCTGGGGAGATTTAAGCCACACGCTCGTGGAGCGAATTGGTAGCCATTCACTGCTATCGGCTTCGGATAAGCAGCCGTTGTTTACCCGGATTGACCACGTAGTGTTAAATGTTGAATCTGGGGACTTGTCAAGTGCTGTTAGTTGGTATCAAAAAATATTAGGTTTTCAAGCGCAGCAAAATTTTGACATTCAGACGGAGAAATCCGCTTTGCGGAGCCAAGTTATGGTGCACGCTGATGGTGGGGTGCAATTCCCGATTAATGAACCGGCATCAGCTAATTCTCAAATTCAAGAGTTTTTGAGCGCAAATCGGGGGCCGGGAATCCAGCACATGGCTTTGCAAACTAATAATATTGTGGGGGTTGTTGCCGATTTGCGATCGTGCGGTTTGCCTTTTCTGCCGGTTCCTCCCACATACTACTCCGAATTGCAGCAGCGGCAAAACTATTTGCCCGCCGATTGGCAATCAATTGCAGCTTCTGAAGTTTTGGCAGATTGGCAAGAAGATACTCCCGCAGCGATGCTGCTGCAAATCTTTACCCAGCCAATTTTTGCAGAACCGACTTTCTTTTTCGAGATTATTGAGCGCCGAGTTAGTTTAGTTAACGGCAAAAAGGTGCAAGCTGGAGGTTTTGGGGCGGGGAATTTTCGAGCTTTGTTTGAGGCCATTGAACGCGAACAAATGAAGAGGGGAAGTTTGATAGATGATTGATAAAGCTTCCACTTTTTTGGTCATATCCGCGTGTTAATCAGCACTGCGATATCTTTCCAACCGTAGGCAATTTCTTTGAGTGCAACTCCTGCTCTACTTGTTTGCTTTTCGTCTACTTTTTCACCTCCTAAGAATTCATAAAACCTATAGGCTGAATTGTTTCCTAGTACCCAAACGAGCATCGAGTTCAAACTTAATTCTGCCAATTTTTTGGCAACTGTTCTCACGAGTTGCCGTCCGATTCCTTGACGCTGATATTCCTCCAAAATATAGATGGCAAATAATTCTCCTGTATATACATATTTGCCGGTGCGCTCGCAACCACCCGCAGCAAAACCGACAATTTCTCCCGAGTCGTTCTCAGCAACGCACACAAAATTTTTACTTTTTTCGGCGTTTAGGAGGATTTCTTGCCAATTGCTTTCTCGCTTTTCATAAGATAACTGTGCGAGGTAATCTGTCGGTACAATTTCCCGGTAAGCTGTCCGCCAAGTATCTACATTAACCTGTGCGATTGCAGGTGCGTCAGCGATTTTAGCTTCTCTCACAATCATCAGAAAATACTCCTTTCCCGTCCTGAAATTCTATTTTCAAGTCTAGGGCAACTATACCATCGCGCCCTTCTAGTTTAGCTCGATACAGCGCTCGATCGGCTTGTCCAATTAACTCCTCAATCGATACACCAGCAGCCGGTACAGTATTAGCGACCCCCATACTGAGAGTTATAAACTTACTTACCTTGGAAGCAGCATGAAAAATTGCCGCCGCTTTCAAATCGCTGCGAATTGCTTCAGCTACCCGCATTGCTCCCTGCACATCAGTTCGCGGCAAAATTACCGCAAATTCTTCGCCGCCGTAGCGGGCGGCTAAATCTCCTGCCCGCTGAGCGTTGCTAGCTAAAATTTCGGCTACTTGTTTTAAACATTCGTCGCCTCCTTGATGCCCGTAATGATCGTTGTAAAGTTTGAAAAAATCGATATCGCACAAAATTAAAGACAGCGACTCTTTTTCTCGCTCCATCAACTGCCATTCTAACTCCAATTTTTTGTCAAAACAGCGACGGTTGGGAATTTGAGTCAATCCATCCACCGAAGCGAGCCGCTGCAATTCCATGTTAGCTGCTTGTAATTCTAATTTGGCTTGTTCTAAAGCTAAATTTTGCCGAGCTAATTCTTCACTTTGCCGTTTTTCTTGTTCGTACAAAAATCGGATTGAAGCTTCAGCTTCGTGCAATTCTTGCTCCGCATATTTGCGCTTGACAAATTCTCCTAATTGAGAACCTACCACAGCTATTATCTGAAGTAAATCTTGATCCGGCGGCAGTTCTTCCCGGCAAAAAAAAGTCATTACTCCTACAACTTGGCCCCTAGCGTGAATCGGGAAACCGAATCCCGATCGCAGCCCCGCTTCCTCGGCCAAGCGCGATCGCACGAAATTGGGATCGCCCACAAGATCAGTAATCCACTGCGTAGAACCGCTCTTGGAAACAGCTCCGGGCAAACCCTCACCCGCCGCCAAAGTAATCTGCTCGTTGTTTTCGGCAAACTCCCTAACTTCCTCCGCTGCCTGCCAAACGGCCACCCGCCGCAAACAAGGAGTTTCCGCGATCGGACAGCAAAGTGGCAGGCACCAAAGTGACTCTTTTTCAGATTTTATTTCCGCACCCAATCTAGTTTCTTCCTCCGCCTCTGCAGGCGTCCAAAGTTCGCCCAGATCCCACCCAAAACTTTGGCAAATAGCTTGCAAAATTCTCGGAGCTGCGCTATCTAGAGAACTTGATTCTGACAGGATATGAGTAACAGCATACTGTGCTTCTTGACACTTTTTTATGCGTTGTTGCTTGGTAATGTCTTTACCGATATAAACAAAATCTTGTATAACCTCGCTATCTGCATCCGGGCTTCCTGTGCTTGTCTCGAAAGTAGAGCATGAAAACGCAACAATCAGCTTTAAACCTATTTTCGTTTGGCAAGCTACTTTTACTTGAGGCCAATATTCGCTTTTAAGTGCAGGCGGTAGCTGGCTGACTTTGCGTAACAATTCCTCCTCAGCCGTAATCATGGATATGGATTGGCCGATTAATTCCGATTCGGTATATCCAAATAATTGCTGTGCAGCTTGATTCACTTTTTTGATTTGGCCCGATGTTCCTGTTACGAACAAAACATCCCCTAGGGAATTAATGATTTTGTCAATATAATCGCCAGCCGCAGCTAAGTTCTCACCTTTAATACTTGTTTTGTTGGCAGCCTGAACGATGGTTTGCTGAGAGCCAATGCTATCTGTTACATCTTCGCATAAAATAATCAATCTGTCAGCATTGGCTTGTCCCTTATAACCAAAAATGTACAAATTTAGATACAAATAATATCCATCTTTGAGGACTCGGCTAATTGATTTTAACTGACAATCTTGCTGTCGTTCTTCAATAATATCTTCAAGGATTCCTTCCATTCCAATCAGTTCAGGAAAACTATCGCGCACGTCTTTTCCTTCGCCTACTTCCTCATGAATGTAGGCAAAATCTTGCACTTTCAAAGATATTTCTTTAATCTTAAGTTCCCGATCGACTGTGAGGTATTCAATCCTGCGTAAGGATAACAGCTTATAAAGAAGAATATTAATACTTCTGGGGCTGCTCTCTACAGTTAATGTTGGAAGCATCTCGTTATTGTAGAGCATCTCTCTCAAAGGTTAGCCGGTAAAGTTACATCAATTCCGGTTGCACCGGAATGATTGTTGACTGTTGACTGTTGACTGTAGAAGGAGGGGTGGAAAAACAGAATGGTTGAGTGTTAACTGTTGACTCGATTTTAGGATGCCGATGCAACCGGAAACGATATTAGTTGTTGTTTGGCTGCTATTTATCATGGGAATTTTTATACTGGCTGATGTCATCACCTGTTACCGCTAGCTAATTTATGCAAACAGTACACTTTGGATTCTCCAAGCAGTTTTTTGCTTGTTTTAAAAATGGGGCTAAATATTAATTAAACCCACTTTTTTTGAGAAAGCGCAGTCAAAATCAGCCTCGATTGAGGTAGAGATTTATGAACAATATGTAGCTGTTTACACTATTGGTCCCGCACATTTTAATTTTAAATTCCCCGATATGGCTGACAACCTCTCAAGTTGAGGAACAGCACAGTTTAATTCAAATGTTTGGTTTAATTAGCACCATTCCTATAGACCTTACCTCCCCTGGGTAGTTGTGTCAATTTTTGTAAAGAAAGTGTTACCTTTAAATGATATAGTATCGAAGGATTTGTATAAAAGCTTAAAAATACTCTGCTAAATGCTGAGACTTATTACCGACTTTGACGGGCCGATTATGGACGTGTCCGATCGCTACTACCGAGTTTACCAGTATTGTATGGCCCAGACTCAACGTGAGGGGCAACCAGTGCGCGAACTCCCCAAGGCAGAGTTTTGGGACATGAAGCGCGCGCGGGTTCCCGAAACCGAAATCGCCATCCTCTCAGGATTAGACGCCGCCCAAGCCCAGGAATTTGCCCAGAAACGCCGTCAAACCGTCCACACCCTACCCTACATGATTTACGATCGACCAGTTCCCACCGCTTTGGAAACTCTCGAAAAGGTGCAGGGCGCTGGAGTAGACTTAGCGGTGATGACCATGCGCCGCGTTAGGGAACTAGATGAAGCCTTCAACCGCTGCAATTTAGGGCATTTTTTCCCAGAAAACCGCCGCTATTGCCTCCCCAACGATTACGTCAAAACCGGGGATGTGAAAGATAAGCCCCTGTTGATGGCAAGAGCTCTCGCCGAACTGCCGCCGGCTTCTGACACTTGGATGGTTGGCGATACGGAGGCGGATATTATATCAGCAAAAACGCACGGTGTCAAGGTAATTGGTGTTTTGTGCGGAATTCGCGATCGCACCCAACTAGAAATGCACCAACCAGATTTAATAGCTAACAATTTGAGTGAAGCAGTTGAGATTATTTTAGGTCACAAAAATTAGTCATGAGTCATTAGTCATTAGTTATTAGCTGATTTTATTTGTCGGAGGTCTTGATTTCACAGTTATTAGTGGTTGGCTGCTGACTAATAACTGCTGACTAATAACTGCTGACTAATGACTGCTGACTATCGCAGAAAACCGCTGACCAGCCACAGAATTAAAAACGTAAACAAAGCGATAAATTTCTCTGTTGTTATAAATGCCGGACTGACCAAAGAACCCAAAAATCCTCCCAGCAACAAGCCTATAACCAAGCCAGCCACAGTCAGCAGCACGGCGCGACCAAATTTTTGTTCCTTGCGATTAACAAAATAAAGACAACAGCCGACCCCAAGAGCCAGAGTCAACTGTAGTAAACCATCATTAGCCGCCGGATAAATACTCAGTCCGCCTAACCCCACATACACCCCAGCCGGCCACAAAATGTCCGATCGACTAGGAGTATCGATTAACCGCTGCAACCAAGCTGGGCTGCCACTAGGAGGAGACGGAGTAAAGGTTGGGGGTGGGGGAGTCAGCCGTTCGGGAAAGCGGATGCGTTCGGGTACTTTAATTTTGCCTTCCTGTCGCTGCCGCAGGCGATCCATGAGGATCGCATCGTAAGCTGCTTCGATCAATTCCAAACGTTTCTTGTCACCGCTGTACTGCTCGCCTAGGCGCGTGCGGGCCTCTTGCACTTCATCAAAGGAAGCATCTTCATCGACTTCAAGAAGTTGATAGGGAGTTGGCTCACTCATTGTAATAACCCGCTGAAGACTCTCGTTATATAGCAATCTTAACAAGAGAGGAAAGCGGGGCGGGGGCTCTGCCGCTTTCCCAAGAGTTTTGCTGCTAGTTTTTAGTGCTTTAAAACAGGAACCAGCAAACCTTCGGAAGGTAGAAGCTAGAAGGCATTCGGGATTCGTAAATAAAAAATAATGAATCCAAAGATTTTTATTTTTATCTGGGCCGTCTAAAATTTTACCTTCTGCCAAATGCCCTCAGAAGGGACTTGTCCCGCCGGCACTCACAATTCCCGACCACTGGACTTTTTTAAGTCGATCGCGGCGGTAGGAAAAAAAGCGAGCCGAGTCAGAATAAGTACAGAAAGGAGCGATCGCCACTTGAGAAAGATCGATTCCCAACTGCTGCAATTGCAGAGCATTGCAGAGGCGAACATCCAAGCGTACTTTTCCCGGTTCCGGATCGGCTAAGACAGGCGTTTCGGGGAGTTGATGCAAAAACTCGCAGATGCCGTCTGCTGTCGCACTAAGGGCACTCACAGGAGCAATGGTGGCTCCCAGTTCCGCTGCCACTTCCACAGATACCTGGTAAACCTCTCCAGCGATCGCCGGCCCCATAGCAATCTTCAGATTTTCTAGTTGACTGCCTTGTGCCACAAGTTGAGCGATCGCCTCTGGTAATATCTTAGCAGCAGTCCCGCGCCAACCCGCGTGAACTGCCGCAACCAGTCCCGTGCGATCGTCAGCAATCAGCACCGGCACACAGTCAGCCGAGCAAACCCACAGCGCCTCCAATTCTCGCTCCGCCACCAAGCCATCAGCCTCAGCATAGCTTGGGGCAGCGGTTTCCGGGCCCGGAGCCACAACCGGGGACAACTCACTCGTTTTGAGTACCCCATTGCCGTGTACCTGTTGAAGTCGGTAAACCTTAGCTCCCGGTTCGATAACTTCCGTCAGATTGATCGGCCCCTGGGGCGAGAAATCGCGAGTAAAAAAGCCGTGAGACCAGCGAGAAAGCAAGCTGCAAGTCAGATAGGGCAAGCCTTGCCAGCTCTGCCAGTCCCAACTGATACCGTCAGGTTGTCCGGCGCATTCAGAATCCGGAAAATTTGTCAAGCGATCGCCAGCTACAGTCATGAAACCTATCCTTACCCAAGCGCATCATTTAGCTTGTATTCTAAACAATCAAAAATTTTGTCCGCGAAGTTTAAAGTTTTGTCCGCGAAGTTTAAAGGCAGGGCCAGGTTTCAGGAAAAAATCGCGATGAGTAGGCGGTTTTAGAACAACTCACGCCCAGAGCACCATTCTCTCTCGCCCAGGCTTTCGGGCCCGTTCCGCGAAGAGTAGATTTTATTGTGGGGAGTAGGGGTTGGGCAGGAGAGCTCGCCCTGAAAAGATTATTGAGAATGGTGCAATATTTCAGGACGACCGACTGCGCCGAAATTTTGCAGAACCCCAAAAATATAGGCAACTAATTAACATAGACGAACGCCAAAGCGCTATCATCAGTGTGGCCGTCACAGACTTCTAGGCAAGTGCCATCGGAATCAAAAAAACCGGATATCGCTCGCGAGTGAATGCGTAAGGCATTTGAGCTTGTTCTATGTGCAAAAAAAATTGCCTCAAGCCCGGTAAAATCAGTTAGGCCTGTATATAAAGACAAGGATGGCCATACATTCGATCCTGACCAAAAAAAGGGGATACAAGCCTCCCCCTTCTAGGGGGAATTTCGGTTCGGAATCTCTCAAGCAAGGTGTTTGAATAAACAGCACCGCATTTATTCATGTTGGCTCTACAATGGTTGTATGTTAAATCTCACCTACGAGTACAAGCTCATTCCTACCGACGCGCAACGCCAGACTTTCGACCTGTGGCTCAATATTTGCCGCAAGGTCTACAACTTTGGATTGCGAGAACGAAAAGATTGGGTTAATTCTCGTAAGTGTGAGATCAACTCGTGCAGCATTAAGCAGGAATACATGATCCCTGCTGATGCACCGCGTCCAACATGGGCCCGCCAATGCAAATCATTGGCATTGGCAAAGAAGTTAATTCCTGAGTTGAAACTGCCTCACACCCATGTATTGCAGCAGTCATTGCGCCAACTAGAGGCAGCGTTTGTGGCGATGTGGGAACGAGGACACGGTTTTCCGAGATTCAAAAAACGGATGCGCTCATTTGTGTTCCCTCAATTGAATCTAGAATCCGTTATACGGTTTGATAATGCCGATTGGGTCAACCTACCCAAGATTGGCCCCGTAAAAATGCACCTGTCACGTCCAATCCCTCAAGGGTTTGATGTCAAGCAAATTCGCGTTGTTAAGAGGGCTTCAGGTTACGTAGCCATGCTCAGTTTGCAATGTGATGTCGCAGTACCTCAAGCCTCACCTTCAGGACATGGATTAGGGATTGATTTAGGGTTAAAACATTTTTTGGCAACTTCTGATGGTGAATTGATTGATAGACCTCGATTTTTTGTGGATGGACAACGCAAGCTGAAATTGCTGCAACGTCAACTCAAGCGCAAGAAAAAAGGCTCTAGAAAGTTTCGTCAAATTGATCACCAAATAGCGAAGCACCACGAATACATCTCGAACAGTCGAAAAGACTTTCATTTCAAGACCGCACATCATTTATGTAACTGGGCCCAAACAATATTTGCTGAGGACTTGAACCTCAAAGCAATGTCAGCCGGAATGATGAGCAAGCACACGCTTGATGCAGGGTTTGGTCAGTTCCTGAATATCTTGGGTCATGTTTGCTTTAAGCGAGGTGCATACTTTGCAAAAGTAGACCCGAACCGAACCAGTCAAACTTGTCCCTTATGTCAAACCCATACAGGCAAAAAAGAACTATCCGAACGGGTGCATAGATGTCAAACGTGCGGCTATGAAACGAATCGAGATGTTGCAGCCGCGCAGGTGGTGTTGCAGCGTGGATATACAGCGGTTGGGCAAATCGCAGTGAATTTTGGGGAGGGCTAGCTACATGAGTAGTCCCAATGAACCAAGAATCCTCGTGCCTTCGGGCCGAGGAGTTGTCAATTCGAGATCCTTGTGCCCCCTGTTGAGTTGGGAAAAAAAATCGTGAAACCAGTTCCAGACAAGCAAATAACAGCCCATTTGAACACCAAACAGCAAAAAAAGAACCCTACAGGCGCCCGGAGTCGATCGCGCCTTTTGTCCGATCGCTCACTGCTGGTGGGACTGGGTTGCCTTGCCAGTCTGGGACTGCTCAGCAAAGGCGTAGTTTGGGCTCAAGCCGAAACTACGCCCGCAGAACAAGCCGTCCCTGGCGCAGCAGACCTCCAGCCATTATTTGAAGCTCCTCTCCCGCCCCCGGAACCCGCATACAGCCAAAGGTCGCCAGAACCAGACCCTGCACCGCAGGCAGAAGTTCCGCAATCCGAGCCTTTCGATGCCAAACCGCCGTCACAGCCTGAGTACGCCAGCGAATCACCTCCGACCCAATATTATCTGCCGGAACCCGCGCTGATTCCCCTGCCAGAAGCGACGGCCCAGGAGCCGCCTTTTGAAGCACCAGTTAACCCAGCCCACGCTGAAATCGACCAAACAGACTACAGCGTTGGCGCTACCAGCGAGTACGAAGCGCCAACCAGAATAGAGTTTGCAGAACGATCGACCGGCTGCCAAGGATCTGGCGGTGTGTGCGCGCCTCCTGCTGTTTCCCAGCCAGTGACGGCAGATGCAGGAGAACCCAACTACAGAAAGGAAACTCCGATCGCAGACGGCGGCTATATTGCAGCCCCTCCTCCTCGGAATCGGCCAGAAAGCCTTCCGGGCGAGGTTCGGGGAACTGTGGCAGGAAATAATAGCGGGAATCCTGTGAGTAAACTCGGTCAAGCCGTTCAACAAATAGGCAGCCAGGTTTGGGGGAGTTCAAACCCGCCGGAATCTGCTTACGCACCCCCGCGCTACTCGGCTAACGCTGGATACTCCGCAGACACCGGCTACTCGGCTAACATCGGCTACTCCGCAGACGCTGGGTATTATGCCGGATCGGCATCTTACGGTGGCGGCGCTCCAGCGCCCAGCATGGGACTCGGGCCGGTTCAAGTCGGTGCGGTTAGTGTCAGCAGCGGCAGCAATACCGGTTTTGCTTACTACAATCTCACGCCGCGTCCCGCAGGCCTGCCCGGAAATGGCAACACCAGCTTGCTGTTTCCGCTATCTATTGCTTCGGCAATTACTTCGCCGTTTGGGTGGCGGACTCATCCGGTTATGGGCTACGGCAGGTTTCACACCGGAACTGACTTGGGGGCCCCGATGGGAACGCCCGTACTGGCAGCCTATGCGGGTCAAGTGGCGATCGCCGATTGGTTGGGCGGCTACGGTTTGACTGTGGTTCTCAACCACAACAAAAAGTCTCAGGAAACTCTCTACGGCCACCTTTCGGAACTGTTTGTGAAACCGGGAGAGTGGGTGAAACAGGGAGATACTATCGGCCGCGTCGGCAGTACGGGAATGTCTACAGGGCCTCACCTCCACTTCGAGGTTCGGCAAATGACTGACCAGGGTTGGGTGGCGATCGACCCGGGCTCTCAGCTAGAATTCGCTCTGGCAAAAATGATCGGCACTTTGGAAACCGCCAAAGTACCCCAAATGCCAAAAATGGTGGAAATACAAACCGCTAGCG
This sequence comes from Microcoleus sp. S13_C3, assembly GCF_036700905.1. Taxonomy (NCBI): domain Bacteria; kingdom Bacillati; phylum Cyanobacteriota; class Cyanophyceae; order Oscillatoriales; family Microcoleaceae; genus Microcoleus; species Microcoleus sp. S13_C3. The sequence goes on from NZ_JAUBPT010000012.1 coordinate 76,087, forward strand.
GACTCAAGGATTTGGAAAACGATCTGCCCCAGCTTCCACCTCTGCCGTTGGGAATGGACATCGAAGTTCACAACCTCCAGCCGCCATTCCCGGAACTTTTAAAAGCGGACACTTCTAAGCCCAAAGATGCCCAAGCAGTCAAACCCAAAACTCAGAAGCAAGCTAGCCGGTAAAAATGCCGGCTTGGATAGATTAATTTTTTTAGGGGCGGGCGAATAGCCCGCCCCGCAAGAAAATTGATGTTTTGTAGAATGGGCCCTCCTAGCCTGTTGCTGAGCATGGTTTAAGATGTGTTGATATCAGAGCCGATGGATTTCTCTTTACCAGAAAAAGCCTGGGAACAACGAAAAACCAATAAAAATGGGTAACTGGCAGCTTATGCTAATAGCGCAGCATTTGTGGGAATTAATTTTATTTCTGATTATTTTAGTGTGCCCGATTCCCTTAAGCTTGTCTCTTGCCTTTGAGAATCAGAAGGAAAACGGTAACTATTCCTTCCCCCATTTTCTCCTCGTACTCCTGACGGGATGGAGCATTGCACAAGTTTGTATCGGCTTGATTTTAGGAAGTGCCGAGCGCCTAAATATTTCTGCCGTGATTATAGCAGAAATTCTGATTGGTGCGATGGGCGTAATCCTGATTTATACCAAAAACCACAGAGCTTTTACCTTCTCGCAGTGGCAGATTCCCAAACTCAAGCAACCTCTGGGCAAATCCGAACGCCTAATTATTGTTGCCACCGCTGTTGCAGGATTTGTGCTGTGGGACACTCTAGCAAGCAAACCCACCACCAATTATGACTCATTGTGGTTTCACCTGCCTGCGATCGCCCGATGGTATCAAACCCATTCATTTACATTATTAGATGCCGCCGGAAATTGGATTTTCGATCAGGAGCAAGCACGAGTATATCCCTACAATTGGCACGTTTTGTCGGCTTTGTGTTTGCTCCCCTTCCGAGAAGATTTTCTCACAGCTTTTCCCCTGCTAATTGCGTGGGTACTTGAGGGAATTGCCGTTTATCTATTGAGCGTAAAATTTGGAGCCACCCGAATTCACGGTATGGCAGCAGCATCTTTAGTATTGACAGTACCGATGGTTCTCAACCAAGTTAACACTATTCACCCAGATTTACCGCTAGCTGCAATATTTACAGCGGGTTTGTATCTAGGTTTATCCTATCATAGCAGCCGATCGCAATCCGAACTATCCCTATTTTTGGCAGCCGCAGGAATGCTAGCCGGAATAAAAATCACGGGAATAGTCTATGCAGCCTCACTTTTAGTAGGATTAGCCATCTTAGAAATTAAAAGATTCGTCCTTAATAAAAATTCCACACCAGCTAATTTTAGAATTCGCCACTTTATCAAACCAGTCTTGCTGTGCGGCCTAGCTTGTTGCTTGTTTTTAGGAGGTTTTTGGTATGCGAGAAACTTGCTGCACATCAATTATCCTGTCGCCGATACCAGCGATATTAAAGTGCCCTTACAGCCTGTTCCCTTACGGTCTCCAGTAACTGCGCCAATACCTCCCGTACAGCAGCCCACACCTATCCTACTTGTGCCCCCCGCTTCGCCGTCTTTCAATGCTTGGCAAAGCACTTTAGCAGCTCAATTTAATCCCAGCAATGTTTCCCACTGGCAAACTGTCGGCTTACAAATTATCATTAGATTGCAACTGCCCTTTCTGGCGATCGCACTTCAGGTATTGGCAGCACCTCTGGCTTTTATCAGAGGTAAAACCAGAACAGTCAATCAAAATAATATCATTTTAATTGTAGTTCTCGCCAGCACCGGAATTCTGTATTTAATTACACCTTACACGTCAGGTACTGCGGGAAATTCGAGCGGTCAAATCAGCCCTTTACTGGGTTTTAATTTCAGATACGGCTTTCCCTTTTTAAGCTTGCTGGGCATAGCCGCCGCAGCTACAGCAACTCGGATAAAAACTCCAAATCAAGTTGTTCTGGCAGTGGTTTTGGTTAGTGGTTTTTGCGGAATTATTAGCAACACAATTTTTGATTATATTAAAAATGCTTCTTTCACCGGAGATAGTATTGTTTGGGGGAGTTTGTTGATTGACAATTTTAAGTCTAACCCAATAGAAGCTATTAATAAAATTGGAAAAATATTAGGCCCCAGTTGGCAAGATATATTAAGATATCCGATATTTTATCTTGTGTCAGTGACGCTGGCTGCGATATTGTGGAAAATCAATCCTGGCTATAGATGGCTGAGTCATCTATTTCCCACCCGAAAAAAATCGATTTACATAGTGATAATTGGTGTCTGTATAGGATTGATAGTAATTGGTCATTGGAGGGAAAAGCGAGATTTTGCACGCACCGAACTGTATCGTGGTATTTACGAATATATTGATAAAAATACAGTACCAGATGAAAGAATAGGCTTCTTTTTAAGTTCGCGCAGCTACCTGTTTTACGGGAGAAATCTGGACAGACAAGTCTTATATGTGCCGTTGAGAGCCGATCGACTTTCGGCATGGATTGACAACCTCCGGCGAAATAAAATTAGGACTGTGGGATTCGGGCCCGTGAGTGGGACAGACGCAGCTACCACAAAAGCTCTATCTTGGCTGACAAGTGCCCAGGGCCCCCTGCAACCAGTTTTTGGAAAAAATTTTAATACTGAGTCGGTGTTGTATCGTTTGAAAAAGTGGTAACTGCTCACCGCAACGCAGTGGGCGTGAGTAGTTACGTTCTAATAGCCTGAATCTCTTTTTTCATAAGACAACTCTGCCTTTGCCGGGGGAGTGGCCCTAATGTTCGCTTGAGGGAGGGTGTCAATATTTGGTTGATTTCGCTTGACAAGGATGGAAATTGAGCGGTGAAAAATGTTCCCTATCGTTACCATTAATTCGATCTTTTTGCGCCGGATCTCTACCAACACCTCCCGGCCGATAGGTTGGTTCTCAGAGGATGGCGTATCTTTTACTCTCACAGGTGCATCGAGAGCATCCTGATGTTTCCCAGACTGGGATAATAGGTTGAAAAGGCTCTTTCCCAATACTATGTAAAAGCCAGAACGTAATAAGGGTGAGATGCACTCAGTTTTTAAAGCTTGAAATAACCAAAAGAGCGCGGTGCGATCGCGGCCGTTGCGGCTGCTTTGGTTCGCTAAGTACAGCAAAAAATTACTGGTAGATAATCGGTGCAGGAAATCGGGAATTTCGGGATGCCGTTGCTTGGCAGCTTGCAGCATCAAAGATTGAGAATTCGCCATTGTCGTATAGTTGGTAGACATAGTGTTATACATTCTGCGATAGCCAATGGAAAATTCCGGCACGGCTCGAAATTGATAAAGCTCTGCTATCCGCAGGTATAAGTCCCAGTCTTCACAGCCTTGAGCATTCCTTTCCTTCAATGTCTTGTCATAAACCCCCACCTTTTCCAAACAACTGCGACGCATCATAGAAGCACTCGCGTTTCCTATAAAGTTGTGGCAGATTAAGGTGGCGTACACGTCACCTTCAATTCTAAAAGACCGAAATCCTCCTGTTAGCAATCCTTTTTCATCTAAGTCTACTGTCCACGAATAGACCACGCCTACTTCTTCCCCTCCCTCCAACATACATTCAACTTGTTTTTCTATGTTTTCCGGATACCAAATATCATCGGCATCAATGGGGGCAATATATTCTCCTCTCGACTTCTGAATTCCTAAGTTTCGAGCAGCAGCAACTCCAGCATTTTGCTGTTTCAGAAGCTGGACGCGAGAATCTTTTTGGCCAATTTTTTCGACAATTTCAGGGGTTCGATCCTGGGAACCGTCATCGACTACTAAAATTTCAATGGCTGGATAAGTTTGAGCTAAAACAGATTTCAGAGTTTCTTCAATAAATGGCTCAGCGTTGTATGCAGGGATAATGACTGAGACGAGAGGTAAATTGGGAGATTTTTGAGAATCTGGCTGCATTGGTTTTTAACAATCTTTTTCTTTTTTTTTTCTTTGTAGATTGGCAGATATACCTTACACTCGCCGCAGTCAGGACTTACACAGTCCGTGGAAGAGATAGCCAAGAAACCCCTAATAAAAATTGTACCCCATTCTCTGTTCAACGTCAATGGTATAGGGTGCATCTCACTTTGGCGAATATGTCGCAAAAGGGTTAAAATGGAAAAGCTAGTAAAATTGCCAAAAAATATGAGGTAAAGAAAATGACACCCTCAGACCAAGAACAGCTAAAAGCCTACTTAAAAGCGGCAGCATCCATTCTTTACAGAAATACAGATCCAACCGAGTTAGAAAGTTTTGAAAGTATAGAAAAATCGGTGCGTCAGAAAATGCTAGAACAAGTAGAACCAGAACTAGGTAGCTTTTTTTTTCAGCAGTATCAGGGATTCAAACAGGAAAATCCAGAAAAATAAAATCAATAGTCGGTTCGCTCGATATTACAGACAATCAAGCGAAATATTTTGGATTGAAAGCGTATAGTCAATTCAGTCCAATGATGGAAAAATGCTGTCTTTTAATCAGTGCCAACGAATCTTATCAAATGGCAGAAAAAGATTTAGAAATTTTCACGGGGTCAAAGTCTCTCATAGTACATTACACAGATTAGTCAAACGACAAGAATTTGAATTACCTACATCTAAACAAGGAGTCCAAGAAATTACATTAGATGGCGGGAAAATCAGGCCACGCAACGAAACCAAAGGCGAGGGGTGTTATTGGAAAGACTATAAAGCCATTTGTTTAGATAATGTTTATTCGGGAGCATTTTTTCAAAATAATCAAGATTTAATTGATTGGACTAATAGCCAAAAATTACTACATCCTATGTATTGTTTAGGAGATGGTCATGCCGGAATTTGGAACATATTTAAAGAAATAGGAGATACTGAACAAAGACAAGAAATCTTAGATTGGTATCATCTGAAAGAAAATCTTTACAAGGTAGGAGGTTCGCTAAAACGTTTAAAATTAGCAGAAAATATGTTGTGGCAAGGTAAAATAGATGAAGTTATCAATCTATTTAAAGAGATGACAAAAAAAGGATTTAAAACATTTTGTAACTATTTAGAGACCCATCGCTGCCGAATAGTCAACTACCAATACTATAAAGAGGAGTCCATAAGTTCGATTGGTTCGGGAACAGTTGAATCAATTATTAAACGAATTGGGTGAGCGGGTGAAAATATCAGGAGCGCAATGGAAAATTGAGAGCGTTCCCTCTATCCTTTCTCTTCGCTGTGCTTATCTCAACGGTCAACTTTCAATTTGATGTATTTGCCAAACTGAGATGCACCCAATGGTATATATAACAATCCTTGCAGGAGTCGTATTTTTTTTACCCCACCCCAACCCTCCCCTTATCAAGGGGAGAAAGTAAGAAATTTACAAATGATTTAGGATTGCTATAGCACGTATCAATGAGTTGTGCAAATCAATAGAATGGTGATAGACTACAACTAAAAGTTATAGTAATTGCTCAACCCCCTTGACAAGAAGACAAGATAGACATTAGATCAAGGAATGGAAAAACTCCCCGACCTAAAACAGCTATCGAACGAGGCAAAAGAAGCCTTGATAGTAAGTAGGTAGGCGGGAAAAAACCAATCTATGTAACAAAATATTAAGTTACCTAATTGGAGTTAAACTTAAGACGTTGCGTAGTGTAATTTCCCCTTTGTCCTCTAACTTCTACTCCATGAATTACGGCATAGGCTAGTTCTAATTCATCATCAAACATTTGTCCTGCTAACTCATCTTTCTTAATGTGTTGCCACTCCAATTCAATGGGGTTCATTTCCGAACAATACTTGGGCAAAAAGAAGATATATAAACCTTGCTTTTCCCAATGCGGCCATAACTCTTGGACTTCTTTGCATCGGTGTATTGGGCCATTGTCTTGTACGATTACTCTCGGTCGTCCAATTTCAGCAGCTTCCTGGGCTTCTCGTTCCATCATTTTGATATAAGCTTTTCGATCGACACCCCCAATTACTAAACCGTAGACAAAACTTATGTCAGGTTGAAGAAG
>NZ_JAUBPT010000259.1:0-6287 GCF_036700905.1 Microcoleus sp. S13_C3
GTCAACAGTCAACAGTCAACAGTCAACAGTCAACAGTCAACAGTCAACAGTCAACAGTCAACAGTCAACAGTCAACTCCCCCAGTCAGGTGATTCGTCAGGAGGAAGTTCGATCGCCCCAAAGCCGCCTAAATTAAAAACTAGGAATGGAGGATTCGATCGCACCTAAACATGAAACTGCTCAACCGCCGCACTCGAACGCTTCTGTACACCGGCATCCTGGCGCTGGCCTACTTTGTTACCGGAAAACTCGCAGCGTCGATGCTGGGACTGGTGAAAGCCGAACCCTCCCCCGTGTGGCCGCCCGCCGGTATTGCTCTAGCGGCACTGCTACTGCAAGGGCGACGGATGTGGCCGGGAATTGTCCTCGGTTCAGTGCTGTTAAACTCTACCGGCGGTATACCGTCGGCTGTCATTGCCACATCGGCCTTTAGCGTCACCCTGCAAGCGCTGGCTGGAGAGGCTTGGCTGACTTGGAGCGGATTTTCTACCAAACTCGATCGATTGCGAGATGTTCTGGCTTTAGTAGCGGGCGCTGTCATCGGGTCTACTCTTGTGGGTTCTATCCTCGGCAACTTGGGTACGTGCATTTTTGGTTGGGCTCAGTGGAGCAATTTCTCTCGCAACTGGTGGACTACGTGGCTCGGAGACGGCATGGGAATTTTGATTGTGACGCCTGTGCTGCTGACTTTGAACCACGTCGTTAACAGTTTTAAATTTCCACTAAAACTGAGATGTTTCATTATTCTCAATTACTTGTTTAGGAACAGGCAAGATGCCTGTTCCACAAGAGATGAATTTTCTTGTGGAACAGGCATCTTGCCTGTTCTTGACAATGGTGTAAGAGGTGAGAGACTATCTCGGATTATTTCAAGTTTAAAAGCATTTTTTAAGGGGGATAATTACCAATCACAAGTTACAAATTATCAAAGGAGATTTTCTGCAAAGGAAAACCGCTATAATCTTCTATTTTTAATCATTAATTATTCAGAAGTAGCGCTGTGGCTGGCTCTCTTGCTGAGCGTGAGCTGGCTGTTCTTTTGCTCAAAAACACAGGCGGCGATCGCTCAGTATCCGCTGGAGTATCTGCCTTTTCCTCTGATAGTTTGGGCTGCCCTGCGGTTTCAACCGGCGGGAGCGATTTTTGCTTATTCGATCGTCTCTTACATCGCGATTTGGGGAGCAGTGCAGGGAGGTGGCCCGTTTTTGGCCAAAAGCGATAATCTCAAACAGGCGGTTTTATTTTTACAAGCTTTTACCGGTACGATCGCCCTTGTGGCTCTGATGTTGGCCGCCGCCGTAGCAGAACGCCAGCAAGCGCTCTTTGAGGTGCGCCGCACGGCCGCCATGCTGCGCGATCGCGAAGCTAGTTTAGCCAACGCTCAGCGCATCGCTCACTTGGGAAATTGGGATTTAAATTGCGCCGCCCTCACAGCAACTTACAACTGCCAAGAATCCGCAGAACATCATATATCCAATATCGAATTGCGGTGGTCAAACGAACTTTACCGCCTCTTGGGTTTTGCTCCTGGAACTGTCAAACCGACACCTGAAGTTTTTTTGCAGGCCGTACATCCAGAAGACCGAGAATTGGTGGCGCGATCGCAGCGCCAAGCTATGTTTGATCGCCAAGCCTATTGCATTAACTACCGAATTGTGCTGGCTGATGGCTCCGAACGCACTGTCTGCGAACAGTCGGCAATTGAGTCAGGGGCGATCGCCGCCACAGTCCAAGACGTTACCGAACGCCACCGCGCGGAAACCGCTTTGCGGGCGTCCTCGGATCGCGATCGCTTGCTCTCAGAAATCGCCCTGCGAATTCGCAACTCCCTCGACCTCGAAGAAATTCTCAATACTACTGTTGCCGAAGTCCGGCAATTTTTCAAGGCAGACCGCGCTTTCATCGGTATTGTGGACGCGGACGGGGTAAATCTTCCTAGCCCGGTGTACGGTAAGGTTGTGGCTGAGTCTGTGGCAAGCCAATGCCGTTCTCTTTTGGGGTGGGTACTCGCTGACGAGAATCACCTCGAAAGCCAGAAAACTTTTTATGCTAACAACCGCGTCCGAGCTCTCTCCGATACTGCTAGCGTTCAACAGAGCGTTCCAATTTCCCAATTGTACAGCGATTATCAAATTAGAGCGACGTTAAATGTGCCGATCTTCCTGGGGGATGAATTGTTCGGGATCTTGGCCGTCAACCAGTGCTCCGGGCCCCGGCAGTGGCAGGAATTTGAAATTGATTTGTTGGAAAAACTCGCTACCCAAGTGGCGATCGCTCTACAGCAAGCCCAACTTTTGCAGCAGGTAAAAGCTCTCAATGCCAACTTGGAATCTCAAGTGGAGGAACGCACCCACCAACTACAGCAAAAAATGCACGAGTTGCAAGAAAGCAATCGGCTGAAAGACCTATTTTTGCACGCAGTTTCTCACAATCTCCGCACTCCTGTTATGGGAATGTTAATACTGCTGAAAAATTTGCTCAACAAATCGGCATCTGATTCTCTACAAGATGTTCCGGTTTCTCGATCGATTTTGCAGCGCATCGTTCAGGCCAGCGAACACCAGTTGACTATGGTTAATGCCCTGCTAGACGCTCACGCTAGCGAGGTCAAAGGGATTGTTCTCAATACTGTACCACTGTATTTGCCGTCTTTAGCTTCAGCCATTGTTGCCGATTTAGAATCGGTTCTGGCCAAAAATCAAGCAACTTTGACTCAGGATATTCCGGCGGATTTGCCACAAGTCAATGCCGATCGCCAACACTTGCAGCGGGTGCTAGAAAATCTGTTGACTAATGCTATTAAACACAATCCTCCAGGAGTCAATATAACTTTGAAAGCCGAGGTAATTGAAGTTGAAACGGCGCTAAGTTATGAAGAAAATTTACATGGTTTAACATCGCCCAATAATCCGCTTGCCCGCTGTATCGCTAACCGGATATCTGCTGCGGGCGATCGTCCTGGGATGGGCGAGACCAGCCTGAACAATCAGGAAACCCTGGCCAAATTTAACCTCGACGGCAGTTGCCAAATGCCCCGCTCTCAGGGTCAAATTGGCAATAGCTGCAGCAAATTGCCCGGAGTCACCGTAAAAATGGTTCGCTGTACTGTAACAGATAATGGAGTGGGAATCAGCGCCAAACAGCGGGAATCTCTGTTTGAACTTTACGTTCAAGACCCTAATAGCCGACAATTAACAGGGCTGGGTTTGGGATTGTACCTCTCCAAGCAAATTATCAAAGCTCACGGCGGCTTCATCGGCGTCGAAAGCACTCCCGGCGGTGGCTCGACTTTCTGGTTTTCGCTACCTGTTGTCAACTCGGACGATCGATCTTTCTCAATCTAAAATCTAAAATCTAAAATCCACACAACAACTAAGTTTTTCGACTCACAGTAAACAGTCAACAGTCAACAGCCAACAGTCAACAGTCAACAGTCAACAGCCAACAGTCAACAGTCAACAGTCAACAGTCAACTGTCATTCCGGTGCAACCGGAATTGATATAATCTCAAATCTAAAATGGTATGAACTATTTGGGCAATGCAAAATCAGTTCAGGCGTTAATGGTTTACGAGGTGTGGCGCGATCGCTTCCTCCGAGATCGGCTGCGTCCTGCTGTCGGAATTGCCATCTTTTTTGCCTTCACAATAACGGTCTATTTTCTGGGCGAAAGATTCTTCGCTCGCCAGGAGTTTGAAAGTGTTTATTTGTACACGAGCGCTGCTGTAGAATTGGGTTTGTTGACCTGTTTTGTGTTGCAAAAAACCTCCTTCGGACAGCGCTATCCCGGTTTGCTATTTTTGGGTTTTTCGTGGTCGCTGACGGTGGTTGTACAGATTGGGCTAGCTGTCGCACAAGCCGGGGAATTACCAATTTTTACCTGGAGTTTAGCGTTTCTAATCCAAGCTACGCTGATGCCCGTCCGCTGGCGTCTCCACCTGATTTCTCAACTCGGCGTTTTGTTTTGCCACGTCGGGATAAATTTGGTTTTAAATCTAAGTTTTGCTAAGTATACTCCTTTTAAGTTGACCGGGTTGTACTTATATTTGTTTTGGTTTTGTTTGATTTGCGATTTGTCGGTTTATTGGTACGAATGTCTGCAACGGAAAGAGTTTAGTACGAGGCGTGAGTTGGAATCTGCTTACCAGCAGTTGGAGGCGGCGGAGGCGAAGTACCGCAGCATTTTTGAGAATGCGGGCGAGGGGATTTTTCAAAGCACTCCCGATGGCCGTTATATTACTGCAAATCCAGCTTTAGCGCGGATTTACGGCTGCGATTCCCCGGAAGAAGTGACGGCAAAGTTTACTGATATTGAGCGGCAGTTGTACGTCGATCCGGCTCGCAGAAATGAGTTTTTGCGATCGATCGAGGAAAGCGGCACAGTATCGGATTTTGAATCTAAAATTTACCGCTGTGACGGCAGTATTGTCTGGATTTCTGAGAAGGCGCGGGCGGTACGGGACAGCAGCGGCGCCGTGCTTTATTATGAGGGTTTAATTGAGGATATCACGCAGCGCAAACAGGCACAAGAATCGCTGCGGCTGTTTATCCACGCTCTTTCTCACGACTTGCGAAACCCGGTGGCGGGAATGTTAATGGTGCTGAAAAATTGGCAGACGAAAACTGGGGATTCGATCGCCATTCCCCGTTCTATTTTGGATCGGATGATTCAAGGTAGCGAGCAGCAATTGCGCTTGATAAATTCGCTGTTGGAAGTTCACGCCGGGGAATTGCGCGGTTTGGTTTTGCATTGCGAATCGGTTGATTTGAGGGCGATAGTTGAAGCGGCTGCGACAGATTTGGAGCCTTTAATGAATGAGGGTAAAGCTACTTTTAAAAATTTGGTTCCCGAAGATTTGCCAGCCGTGAATGCTGACAAAACTCAGTTGTGGCGCGTCTTCTCTAATTTAATTGCTAATGCCTTGAAACACAATATGCCCGGACTGAATTTAACAGTTTCGGCTCAAGTAATCAAGGCGGGGAAATTAACTATAAATCAAAAAACAGCCAAACAAGACATCGACAAATTACCGATGGCCAATCCACAATTCCCCATTACCAATCTCCAATCCCCAATCCCCAATCCCGGAAGTAGGATGATTTACTGTACCGTGGAAGATGACGGGGCAGGAATATTGCCGGAACAGTGCGAACATCTTTTTGACCTTTACGTTAGGGGCGATCGATCCCGACACTCCGTCGGTTTGGGTTTGGGTCTATATCTTTGTCGGCAAATTATTGGCGCTCACGGCGGCCAAATAGGGGTAATTAGCACTCCCGGTGCTGGGGCAAGTTTTTGGTTTACTTTGCCGCTGGCTGAGAAGTCCCGGTGATTTTTTTTGTATGTTTAATTACATTAAATCTAGCAATCGTGCCATATATTAAGAACGTTCTTAATTGCGGAAACCCTTGCGAAATATGCTTCTGCCTTCTTCCTTCTTGCTGCGGCTATACTTGTGTTGTGCCGTCGCAGGTGATTTTTGAGTGGTTCAAGCCAAATCAGTAGATCGGACTATTTCGATCGGACTATTGATATTAACTTAAAACCGTGGTATATTTACCAAAATGTTTTCCAAGGAAAAATAAATTTCATATCTTCACATTTTCTTTAGAAACATCATTTAATCTAGAAAATCTCTAAAACTAGATAAAAAATATGCAATTTATGTTTGTCGAGAAAAGCTCAGAAAATACAGCTAAAGAGGATGCAGCTAAGTACGACTTAGCTAAATATAACGAGCGGTCGTTCTCAACTTTAATTCGGGCGCTCCGTCTTTCCCAAGGTTACTTTTCTTTCGTTTTAGTCAACTGCAACTCGCTGGCTTTGCGGCAGCAAATAGTCGATCGACTGCAAGTAAATTGTCCAGTGAAACCGCGGCAACTGTTTTTGCCCAAATCGGCGACAACTCTCTACACGACAATCGCAGCAGAAATAGACGGGGAACAGCCTCCAGCTTTAATGCTCCTTGGTTTGGAATCAGTGCAGCCGATCGATCGATTGCTGGTTTCTACCAACCTACTATGCAGCGAATTCAGCAAAACATTTTCGTTTCCCCTCGTCTTTTGGGTGACGGATGAGCTTCTGAGAAAAATCATTCGCACCGCCCCGGATTTATACAATCGGATGACGACAATTAGATTTATCAGTAATTAGTAATCAGCCCATCGATTTGAGATTTTAGATTTTAGATTTTAGATTTTTAACAGTCAACAGCCCATCGATTTGAGATTTTAGATTTTAGATTTTAGATTTTTAACAGTCAACAGCCCATCGATTTGAGATTTTAG
>NZ_JAUBPT010000259.1:6387-6571 GCF_036700905.1 Microcoleus sp. S13_C3
ATTTTAGATTTTAGATTTTAGATTTTTAACTGTCAACTGTCAACTGTCAACTGTCAACTGTCAACTGTCAACTGTCAACTGTCAACTGTCAACTGTCAACAGTCAACAGTCAACTGTCAACTGTCAACTGTCAACTGTCAACTGTCAACTGTCAACTGTCAACTGTCAACTGTCAACTGTCAAC
>NZ_JAUBPT010000260.1:0-6528 GCF_036700905.1 Microcoleus sp. S13_C3
TGAATTATCCGGGTTTTTGGCTTTTTCGGTATTCTATTTTATCGTACTTCAACTTGAAGTGCGGAATGTGGGTTAATAATAACTACTGGGCAAAAGATTTTATTCAAGATTTGTCAGAAAAAGGCATTATCAAAGGATTTCCCGATGGTAGTTTTCGCCCGGATGCACCGGTAACGCGGGCTGAATTCGCGGCAATGATCCGTTCTGTGAAAAAGGCAAAAACCCGCGCTGCTGTAAGGTTTGCCGATGTTCCGTCTAATTTTTGGGCAAGCGGGGCGATCGCCGAAGCTTACGAAATGGGATGGATGTCTGGCTATCCCGGCAATGTTTTCAGGCCGACACAGCAGATTCCTCGCGTTCAAGTTGTAGTCGCTTTAAATAACGGAATGGGCTATGAGCCTACGTGCAATTTTCAAGATGTTCTCAGTTACTATAATGATGCGGGTGAGATTCAAAATTATGCTGCCAAAAGCGTTGCTGCTGCTACTGAAAAACAGTTAGTTGTCAGCTATCCCAATCCTAAATCTCTCAAACCGAACAAGTCAGCAACACGAGCTGAAGTAGCTGCTTTTATCTATCAAACATTAGTCAGTACCAATCAAGCAAGAGCAATTAATTCTCCTTACATTGCCAAGATTGATGTTAGCGAGTCTGTTGCTGTGCAAATTCCCAGGGGGGTGACTATCCCAATCGAGTATGCAAAAGGCAAGATTTTGCTCGCCCCCAATGACAAATCTCCGATTACGCTGACTGTAGCTGCGGATATCACGGGTAATAATGGCCAAGTAGTGATTCCTGAAGGCTCGAAAATTAGTGGCGAATTGCGATCGACTGCTTCGGGCGTTCAGTTTGTGGCTCAAGAATTAAGTATACTCAACGGCAGCAGAGTGCCTCTCAATGCCACTTCGCAACTGATTACTAGGAAAGAAACTGTTACCAAGGGCGTTAATGTTGGCAATCTGGTTAAGAATACGGCCTTGGGTGCAGCAGCAGCGGCGGCGATTGCAGGTGTTACGGGCGATCGGGCGATCGCGACTGAAGAGGTGCTCGGCGGTGCGGGAATCGGGACTTTGATCGGGGTATTTTTGGGTAGAGATAAAGTCGATTTGTATGCTGTTAATCCCGACACCGATTTAGATTTGCTGTTGAATTCCGATTTGGTAGTTGGTACTGCCAGCACAGACATTTGTAGCGCTCGATAGAGCCGATACTTGGAAATTTCCTCAAACCCCTCGCCTTGCAGGAGAGGGGCTTTAATTTGTGTATTTTACCTCGCTACAGGTGCATCTAATCAAACAATTACTCAGGATTTTTTTTACTTGTAAATTTCTACGGACATCCCAAACTTTCGCGGGTAGAAACTCCCGTCACGGGATTGACCCCATCTGCTTTCTCGCACAGGATACTCACTTGATAAGCGTCGATAATTGCGTCAGTAAAATCAGCGCCGGAAATGGCAGCATCAAAAAACCGAGTTCGAGTCATAATTGCCTCGGAAAAATTAGCATTCGTCAAATTAGCGCCGTCGAATGTAACTCTATCTGCCAAAGCACCGGAGAGGTTGGCACCTGACAAGTTGGCATTCAGCAAAACTCCCTTAGTCAAAATCGCATTAGTTAAATCAGCACCTTGAAAATTTGTTCCCCGCATTTCAGCAGCGACAAATGTCCCGCCCGCTAAATCCGAGTTGGAAAAATCGCGATCGGACAAATTAATATTTGTGTAATTAATATTTTTTTTCGGCAAGGCAAATGCCGGAGTAGCACTCAGCAGCACCCACCCAAAAGCCAACACTAAACTTAAAACCAGGCTCAGGAAAATTCGGAAAACACTTTTCATGATGATGGGAATGGGGAATTGGACATAGTTGACTGTTGACTGCTGACTGTTGACTGTTGACTGTTAACTGTTGACTGTTGACTGTTGACTGTTAACTGCTGACTAATGACTGTTGACTGTTAACTGCTGACTAATGACTAATGACTAATGACTAATGACTAATGACTAATGATTAATTAAAATCGCTTTACCCAATCTTCGCCGACGCGAAGCGTTAAGTCAGAATTGATTTCACCGGTAGAAGATGCTTCAATTTTACCGCCGCCTAACTCTTTTTGCAGTAAATTCGCTGCCTCTAAATCTCCTTGCTGAACAATAATTTGACTTTGACGCTGCTTCTGGGGCGAATCCTGCACTACAGATACATTAAAAAAGCCCTTTTTTGTGAGAAATTCAGCAACGGTTTTGGCGGTTGTCGGTTTGCTAGAAGCGTTTTGGACAGCTATTTTGAGGTTTTTGGGCAACAGGGAGTCGCTGGGATTGCGAATTCGTCCTTGTTCAAAATCCGGCACGCTCTGGTTCAAGTATTGTGTCATAATGCGATCGCGCCCGACCGCATCTACAATCCAATAACTCCTCAAATCCCCTTTTTCTGAACTAGAACGTCCAGGCAACATTACCATTTTAAAATTATCTCGCTCCAATTGCAAACCGAAATTGGCTAGCGTCAATATTTCCTCATAATTTAGGTTTGTATCCACATATTTTTGCATCAATCGAACAATTTGTGGCAAGCGTACCAATACTGATGGACTTGCGAGGCGATCGCGAATAGCTTGAATTAAAGATTGCTGCCGCTGAATGCGGCCGATATCTCCTAAACCGTCGTTGCGAAATCGAGCAAATTGTTCTGCTTGTTCTCCGTTGAGAGTTTGCCATCCCTGACCTAAGTTTATTTTTAACTTTTGGGCGGTATCTGTATAGGACATCGCGCGAGGTACAAATACCTCAACTCCGCCCAACAAATCGACTAATTCCTGAAACGCATTGCTGCTGACTCGCACGTATCGCTCAATTCTCGTATTGTTCAGCATACTGCTAACCAATCGCGTCGCCAAAGCTGGTCCTCCTCTAGCATTGGCTTCGCTAATTTTGCTGAAGGCAATTCCGGGAACTTCGACTTTAGTATCTCGTGGGACTGAAAGCAAACTAATAGATTTATCTCTAGGATCGAGGTGGAATAAGAGTATTGTATCGCTGCGACCGTTAAATATCTTAGGGGAATTGGTGGCAACTTCGGGCACGCCGTCAATTCCCAATATCAAGATATTAACTGACCGCGACAGGCGGTATCCAGAGCGGTTGGAGGATAGATAGTCAAAACCAGTCGCCTCTAATACTCTATTGATAATTGGGGGTTCCACGGGCGCTAAAAGGGCGGTAATTGCCCCCAATGTAGCCGAGATGGCGGCTGTGAAAACTAGGAAAAATAGCCCCACTATATACAGGAATAATTTAGGCTTTTTTCGAGAGATTTGATCGACTGGTGTAACAAAGTCTCTTTTAAAAATGGACAAGTTTTTCATTGACTTGCTGTTGGTTATTGCAGTTTTTCAGCTTTGCAGTAAAACTTGGGCGGTGCTTCTGGAAAGTATTTCAACATAGCCGGACACAGCCAGCCTTCGAGATTTTTCGATTCCCACCGATACCAGTTACCGCCGTATTCTGCTTTCAACCACAGCATTTCTGCTTGATATCCGGGAAATGGATTGGCTGAAAATAAAAGTCGGAAACCTTGAGCGGCATTGGGAATGTCTGCGACAAGCGCGTTAATCATTTCGGGGACGCCCTGAACAAATGGTTCTCGGACAAGTCCGACTCGCTCGTCGTCAAAAACCCAGGTGTACTGTTCGCGATAGGGGTAAATTACCATCATTGCATTGGACATGGTATTCGCCTCTTTTCATTTCCTTTGTTTTGTCTGCAAAAATGCAACTGTTGATACATTATATTCTAATACCGTTTAGTTAAGGCCGATCCCCCCTAACCCCCCTTAAAAAGGGGGGAACAAGAACTTGCTCAAAGTCAACCCCTACTCCCCAACAACCAGGGGGATGCTGCAAGGAATCTCCGAGGAATAAACAGTTTTAGCCCAAGCGTATTGCATTATATTCTGTTGCGCGGAAGTTGTTCACTATCCGATTTGACAACCCTGTTTTAACTTAGGAAATTTTGCGGGTTATTTACAAACTTTGTTTGGGTTGGGCGGATTGGTGAAGTCTAGGCATTTCGGGCTTTAGAGCTGTTTTTTTATTTTTTTTAGTTTCGGTAAATGGTAGCCAAATCAAAGACGCTTAAGGGTGATTCATTGCAGGATTTTTTCTTTTAATTGTGCCTAGTTTTATAACCCTTATTACCTTTGTAGTAATGACGAATAGTTTTTATTCACCCAAACTATGAGGACGGACACCCTAACTACAAACATTTAAAGGTTTGTAGTTGGGTGTTATGTTTGTTTTCGGGAAAATCCAGCTCAAATTCTCGTCAGCTCAACCAGCGCCTTAGCTAAATATTGATACTGTGGCAAAGTATTATATAACTGAGCCGAAATCCTCACCAACTGCTTACTAGCATCCGGCCAAGGAATCACCGGAACTTCAATTTTAAAAATCTCCCACAGCGCCTCTTGCAAAGGTGGAATTCCTCCCTTTGCAACCTCATCAGACTGGCCGTCTGCCAGAGGGACAACTGCCATCGAACCCACCATTTCATCAGGACAAGGCAGCGGCAAATCTAATTTGTCAGCCAATATTTTTCTCCCTGCCAATGCTAAAGCATGATTCTTTGCCCTCAATTCCGGCCAGCCGCCGCTCAACAAAGAACCCATAAAATCAATAGCTACAGGTACGCACAAATAGGGACTCGGATCGACAGTTCCCATCCAGTCAAATTCTAATTGAAAGCGCGATTTATCAGCACGCGGTGAATTAGCACCGTGACTGATTGTAGTTGGGCGAATGGAATCTTGCTTGTCGCGCCGCACATACAGAAAGCCCGCACCTTTGGGCGCGCACAGCCACTTGTGGCAATTTCCCGTATAGTAAGCCGCGCCAATTTCATCTAAATTTAGTGCTACCATTCCCGGCGCGTGAGCTCCGTCTACCAATACATCCACGCCACGATTAGCTAACTCGCCGACTAACTGTTTGATGGGAAAGATTAAACCTGTTTGGCTGACAACGTGGTCTAATAAAGCTAACTTTGTTTGCGGTGAAACGCACTTAATTATTGCTTCAATAACTTGGTCGGGTGACTCAATGGGAAAGGGGACTTCTGCTACTATTACTTTAGCGCCTGTACGCTCGGCTACAAAGTTAAGTGTGTTGCGACAAGCGTTGTATTCCTGATTTGTAGTTAGCAATTCGTCGCCCGGAGAAAAACAGAGCGATCGCAAAACTGCATTTACTCCCGTCGTCGCATTCGGAACAAACGCCACGTCATCCTCAGCCGCACCAATAAATGCTGCTAACTGATTTCTGGCATTATCCAACAATGGTTCAAATTCCCGCATTAAAAAGCGCAAAGGTTCTCTTTCCAGTTGTTCCCGAAAAGCGGTTTGCGCTTCCAGTACGGGAATCGGACAGGCCCCAAAAGAGCCGTGATTGAGGAAAGTTATATTGCGATCGAGCAACCAATATTCGTTAATCATTAGTAATTAGTCATTAGTCAGTAGTCATTAGTAATTAGTCATTAGTCATTAGTCAGTAGTCATTAGTCAGTAGTCATTAGTCATTAGTCATTAGTCAGTCAACTGTCAACTGTCAACTGTCAACTGTCAACTGTCAACTGTCAACCGTTAACCATTTTACCTTTTAATTGCTCAAACTCTTCTAATGTATTGCAATTGGATAACATTACTGCTTCTCGTTCCCCTACAGGTAAAGGGATTGAGGGAATTTGATTTAACCACACTTGAAAGGAACGTCCCCCTTTGTCAATAAAACTTTGCAAGCTGGGCAGAGATTGTTGGCGATAGAAGCCGCACAAAGGCTCCCAGCGCGAATTTTGATAAGGCACAACTGCTAAAGTTGATGGGGGAAACTCTGTTAACTGACTTGCCCACTTCAGAATAATCTGGGCATCCAACAAAGGCAAATCGCAAGCTAACAGTAAAATCCACTCGGCGGCAATTTCTGTCAATCCCTGAGTCAATGCCACCAAGGGGCCGGAGCCCGGATTGTACTCTACCAGAAATTGGGATGTTTCGGTTAAGGTCGATCGATAGCGATCGGGCCAAGCAGTCAGAACATAAACTTCGGGGGTTACAAATGTGGCAACTTCCAACGCCCGCTGCAATAGGGATTTCCCCTCAATTTCCAGCATAGCTTTATCCCTACCCATCCGCGAACTTTGACCGCCTGCAAGCACAATTACGGCAATTTGATGATTAGTCATTAGTCATTAGTTGTTAGTCATTAGTTGTTAGTCATTAGTTGTTAGTCATTAGTTGTTAGTCATTAGTTGTTAGTCAGTAGTCAGTAGTCAGTAGTCAGTAGTCAGTAGTCAGTAGTCATTAGTCATTAGTCAGTAGTCAGTAGTCATTAGTTATCGCAAGAATTGTCTGTTTTGAATAGGCAAAATGCCTGTTCCACAATCATTATTGGAGATGTCTAGTAGTCAACTGTCAACTGTCAACTGTCAACTGTCAACTGTCAACTGTCAACTGTCAACTGTCAACTGTCAACTGTC
>NZ_JAUBPT010000261.1:0-6525 GCF_036700905.1 Microcoleus sp. S13_C3
TAAACACAATGGTACACCGCATATTTGTCTATAAGTGTATCATTTTGTCTATTTATTCGCTACCTAGGGACTAGCTCTCAAGCCCTAAAATTCCAAATGCTGCACGGCCCGCCGCTTAGTTTCCTCCCCACGCCTGTCATATTTTGCCGTAGTTACCGGGGAAGCATGACCCGCCAACTTTTGTACAGTAACAATATCCACCCCAGCATCAAGGAGGTCCGAGCAAAACGTGCGCCGGAAGTCGTGGGGACTAAAAGACTCCACCCCAGCGAGAAACGCCCGCCGCTGCACAATCTTCAACACACCATCCTCCGTCATCCGCCGCCGCTGAATTTCTCCCCCTTTCCGAATCGGGTACAACAGAGGCCCTGGAGCCTCTCCCCTCAACTCCAGCCACTCGGACACTAAAACGCAAGCAGACTCCGGGAGGTAAACCGTCCTGTCTTTCTTGCCCTTACCCTCCCGGACGAACAGCGCTCCCGTGGATAGATTGAAATCTCGCCTCAAGAGATTGACCGCCTCACCGCGACGGATGCCGCCCCCTCGCAAGATAGCAATCAGCGCCGAGTCCCTAACATCAATAGGGGTCTTACCAGAGCAGCTTTCCATCAATGCAGCAATCTCACAGAGCGTTAGCGCGCGCCCCCTAACCTTTCCCGATTGCTTGATACTCCTGACATCCACCGCTTTACTGTAATCTATTGGGTCGATTAAATCCAACCGCAGAGCTTCCTTCAACACCCGTCGCAGGGCGCACAGCATTTGGTTCACCGTCGCCGGGGCGTACTTTTTCTCAAGGAGGGCCGAGCGCAGAACCGCCGTATGTCTGTAGCGCAATGCCGCCCAATTCAAAGTCATTGCGTCGCACTCCCCACCTGTCAGCATCCGGGCCATGATATTGAGTCCTTCTCTCATGGTTGCCTTTGACCGCTCGCTCCCCAAACTGTCGAGGTACACGGAGGCCGGGTGCTGAGTCAGGGGTACCGGACAGGGCAGATTCAAGGTTTCTGGCTGTTGCTCTCCAATTCGGTTGAGCATTTACTCTTTCAAAGTGACATTATAAATACTAAATTTTACGCCGTTAACGGTTCACGCGATCGATTTGGCTCTTCCCTCGTGAACCCTCACCGTCCGGGAACGGACTCGTGTGTTCCCTCCTGTTCGTAGAAGAAGAACACCTTTATGCAGCTTTAGCCTGTTTTTTTGGGCTAGTTGCTGTGAATGACCTGATAAGCTGTTCTGCATTTAAATTGTATGTCAAAAAATAATCAAACTCTTGTGGGGAGTAGGGGTTGGGCGTCCCGCCCGCCCTGAACCTACAATTTAAATGCGCGACAGCTTATTGCTTTATCGCTGGTGGGTGGGAGAGTTATGCCAAGTGGGGGGAATTTTTGGGGAGTGCGATCGCGAATGGCTGTAATGATATGATGGCGGAATGGCAATCAATACTGCTCGGTTAAGCAATTTCGTGGATATGATATGTCCGCTAAAGATATCTTTCACAATGCTGTTCGTTCAGCTTTAGAAAAATAGGGATGGATCATCACTCACGATCCTCTTTTTATCAAGGTAGAGGAACTTGATTTTTTTATCGACTTAGCAGGGGAGAAAATTTTAGCAGCAGAGAAAGATGGCTTCAAAATTGCTGTAGAGATTAAGTCTTTTATCGGTGCATCTGATTTAGCCAGCTTTTATATAGCTTTGGGTCAATTTCTCAGCTATCGTTCTGCCCTGAGAAAAAAGCAACCGAACAGAATTTTGTATTTAGCAATAAACCAAGATGTGTATAATGATTTTTTCAGCAATCGTTTTATTCAAGAATTAATCGCTGAGCATCAGCTCAAATTACTCATTTTTGATGCTATTCAAGAGGGGATACTTTTATGGAAAGAGTAAACTACAGAGAATTAATCCAAACAATTCTGTCTCAACACTCAAGGAATGACTTGGATACTGAAACAGAAGTTCAATTACTTTTTGATACCGAACGAGAGCATTATCATGTGGTTCATTTGGGCTGGGACGAGCAAAAACGGGTTTACGGCTGTGTGATTCACGTCGATCTAAAAGATGGTAAATTTTGGATTCAGAGGGATAGAACGGAAGCAGGAATAGCGAATGAGCTAGTAGCCGCCGGAGTTCCCAAGGAAGATATTGTTTTAGCTTTTAAAGCCCCTTACGTGCGTCAATTTACTGAGTTTGCAGTGGGGTAATTGGGATACGGAGGATTTACATTTTCATCAAAAATAAAGTATTTAGTTTTGTCACGCGAGCGGAATTTACGCTTATAGAACCCCTTTGAGATCTATTGCTGTAAGCGTAAGCCCTGTGCGATATCAATTTTGGATCTTTTGCCACCATTGCCCCATGATTTCTCGTCTTGTGGCTATTGAGTTATGTGAGACGACTTGTTTGTCTGCCTTATTTTTTAAGAAAAGATGTCAAATGGGTTCTATAAGACTCTGGCGTTACATCCTTAATCCAGCGGTCGTCTGGCGTCCAATGCAGATAACCGCAATTCCGGTCGCGGTTGCGACCCGTAGGCAGAGGCTGGTACAAACCGTCTGGAGGCACATCCACAGGTCGCTTCACGGGACACTCAAGAGCCATTTTCAGCTCCCTTAACTCCTGCTGTCGCCGGGGAGGGCTATAGGTCAAACACCCCCAGAGCACGTAGCGCTGGAAGCTATAAGCACTCGCCTTCAGAGACTTCGGAGAGCCACACGCCAACTTCGGTTGGCACTCCAAGCGCAGCGGTTCGACAATTAGTTCCAAAACTTGCGGCAAATCCAGCCACTTCTTATCCATATCCGCCACGGGGACGTGGTTGTTCAACTCCTTAGTTGCCAGTGACAGCCGTCCGCGCAGTACGTCCACCGCCGGCACTTCCCTGTAATCCCTAGAAGTGATTTCATTGTGGTATTGAAACTTCCCCACCGCCAGCAGCGCACAGAGGTAATTCTTGCGAGTGTGGGGGCTTCTAGCATTTCGTTCCTCAATCAAAAACTTACGCTAAGGAATCGATTAGCCGTTTTGAATATTGAGATCGCCTCTTATAAACCTGTACCAATTGATCCGTCTTAAATTTAAAAGCCTCAAATTTTTACTGTACCGTAGAAAAAAACTGTACCAAATAATCTATAGTCTATTTGGTACAATCACAAGTAACGATGTGGTAAGGGTTTGAGACCTCTATTTTCGGGAGGGTTTAATTGGTACATGAGGGTGGCTATTTATTGTCGAGTTTCGACATCTGACCAGTCTTGTTCTCGTCAAGAACGGGATTTAATTGACTATGCTCATAAGGCTGGTTATGAGGTGGTTGGTATTTGGAAGGAAACGGTTTCTGGGGTGAAAAGTAAGCATCAAGAACGCAATCAAGTGATGAAATTAGCCCAACATCGTCAGATTGATGGGATTTTGGTGACTGAGTTAACTCGTTGGGGTCGTAGCACTTTAGATTTGATTCATACTTTACAGGATTTGAATCACTGGGGGGTTTCTCTGATTGCTCAAACGGGGACTCAGTTTGATTTGGATACTCCTCAAGGGAAACTGATTGCTTCGATTATGGCTTCTCTTGCTGAGTTTGAAAGGGATTTGGTACGAGAGAGAGTTTGTTCAGGTTTGGCTGCGGCGAAGGCGAAGGGCAAAATTTTAGGTCGAAGACCTGGACAACGAATTAAGTCTGACCGTCTTGCTCCTAAAGTTTTGGAGATGGTTGAGCAGGGGTCTTCTTATCGTTGCATTGCAAAGGAACTTAATTTGAGTAAAACTACTGTTTCCGAGATTGTCAAGCGACATCGCTCATAGAGTAAGTTAGACAAATAGCTAAGAGTGAAACCCTTGTGTGGCAACACTTCTGGGCTTAACGGCACTTTTCGCACGATTACTACTCAAACGCCAACCCCTTGCTTAATTCTTGCCCATCTCCCCCGAAAAAAATCGCTCTCCTTCATTCCTAAGCCTGAAGCAAATACAGTTTCTTATGAAAGGGTTAGGTCACAAATTGGTAAAAAGCACACCACGAAAAAGTGGCAAAATTGATCCAAGTTTTGATACGTTTGCCCAGAAGAATCAGGCTCAAAGAGCTTGGCCATCCTCCAAACGCACAATCCGATCTGCCACATCTAAAATCCGGTTATCATGCGTCACTAGCAAAATTGTACAGCCTTGCTCCCGTGCAAGATTTTGCATTAAATCCACCACTGCCCGACCAGATTTACTATCGAGTGCAGCCGTCGGCTCATCGGCTAAAATTAAACGTGGACGGCTAATTAATGCCCGCGCAATTGCCACCCGTTGCTTTTGCCCCCCAGACAAATCATGCGGGTAATAATCAATATGATCGTCCAAACCTACCTGCTGCAAAATTTCTGTAGCGCGTTGCCGCATCATGTTACGGCTGCAATTGGGATGTACCTCTAGTCCCATCATTACGTTTTGTTGTGCGGTCAAACTATGATGCAGGTTGTGGGCCTGGAAAATATAGCCATTGTTGCGGCGAGCATAGACCAACTTTTTTGCACTGGCACCGCAGAGTTCCTTACCAAGAATCTTGATACTGCCTTCTTGGGCAGCCCGCAAACCACCCACTAACGTCAGCAGTGTCGTTTTTCCCGATCCTGATGGACCAGTCAGAATAATGACTTCCCCCGTTTTGATCTGCAAATTGATGTTACACAATACCTGCTTTTTCAGATTGCTGTGACCGAAGTAGTGATTGAGGCTATGAATATTGATCGCGTCTTCCATAAGAAGTTCAGACTTAGAAAATATCAGCAGGATCGGCGGAATGAAGTTTGCGTGTTGCGATGACACCGGAGATCAAAGACATAAAAATCGTAGTTACCAGTATCCCCATCGTCCGGGCAAATGTTAGGTAGATCGGTAATCTTGTCGCTTGTTGGGTCAGATAGTATAGTAGGC
This sequence comes from Microcoleus sp. S13_C3, assembly GCF_036700905.1. Taxonomy (NCBI): domain Bacteria; kingdom Bacillati; phylum Cyanobacteriota; class Cyanophyceae; order Oscillatoriales; family Microcoleaceae; genus Microcoleus; species Microcoleus sp. S13_C3. Next base: position 4,930 of record NZ_JAUBPT010000261.1, read on the forward strand.
TACAAATAGCCACGCCGGGGATAAATCCCAGTACCGCTAAGATGATTGCCTCTTCCAACACAATCCCCAGTAAATAACGCTGCTGATAGCCCATCGCTCGGAACGTTGCATATTCCTGAAGGTGAGAATTCACATCCGTGGACAGTACTTGATATACCAAAATTACCCCCACGATAAAGCCCATAACTACACCCAAGCTGAAGATAAAACCGATGGGGGTATTCGTCGCCCAGTAGTTTTTCTCGAAATCGACAAATTCTTGTAGGGTGTACACATTCACATCATTCGGTAAATGCTGTCGCAATGCCTGGGCAATTTGGTGTGGGTCGCTACCAGAGGTAATTTTAATCAGCCCCAAACTCACATTACCAGCATGACGTTGAGGATATAGTCGCAAAAACGTTTCCGTGCTCGTTACGAAACTGCCATCCATGCCAAAGGAGGAACCAATCGTAAATAAACCTCGGATATGCTGTTTGTGACCTTGTATTTCTGTTATCACGGGTTTATTTTGGGCAAAATCGGTTAGTACCGATTTATAGTCGCCTCGTGTATTTTGGTCAAAGAGTAATGTGTCAGGAATTTTTAGGCGATCAAGATTTTGATTGATATCCGACCGATTAATAAATTTTCGACTCGGATCAGCGCCCAGCAGCAGCATTGGGCCTTTCTTCCCTGTTGTCGGATGCTTCCAATTCGCTAGTACCACATAGAGTGGATTGACTGATTCCACACCCAGAACATCCAACGCCTGATACAGCCGTCGTCGCGAGAATTCGCCGGGATATAAGATATTCCGTATCTGCGGGCTGGTCAGCACAATATCCGCATTCAAGGTCTCAGGAATCCGCACTGAACTTTTAAACAGTGCCCCCTGAAACCCTAATTGCATTAACATCAAAATATCTGCAAAGGCAACTCCCGAAATAGCTAAGATGAACTGCCCCTTGTTATGTCTCAATTGCAGCCATCCCAAAGGAGTCCGACATCGTAAGCTTTGCCAGAGGGTAGGCGGTTTTTGAGCAACGGATGACACTGTTGACAGTGCAAATTTTTGCTTCCGTGAACTGTTCATTGAACTCTCTCCTGCTCAAGCTGTATTGACATTTCTACTTGCAAGTTAGTCAAATTCACCACCTTCTGACTCGATTCTGGATCAAGCTGCACGCGCACTTCGACAATGCGTGCATCAATATTCGCTGTAGGGTCTGTGTTGATCACATTTTGTCGCTGTACCGTATGCCCAATTTCTGTAACCGTTCCTTGCAGTGTTTCATGAATTGACGTGGCTCGAACCGTTACCCTCTGACCTGGTCTAACCTTTACTACATCACTGTCGTAAACCTCAGCCACAGCAACCATCTGCTGCGTTTGCCCCAAATCCAAAATTCCCAGGTTTTCACCCAAACTGCGAATGGTTTCCCCTGTATGTGTATGGATCTTCAGCACTTGTCCTGCTTGAGGGGCGCGGATATATGCAGTTTCCCACACCACTTGTGCTTGACGTAAATTCGCTTGTGGGTAGTAATAAATATGTAGTGAAGTTTAATTACAGTAATTGAATACATAGGATAATTTTATAACTCACACAATCAA
>NZ_JAUBPT010000262.1:0-6417 GCF_036700905.1 Microcoleus sp. S13_C3
GGCATGGCTGCTACTGGATAATGCTTTTACGGTCACGCTACCACAAGACCGTAAAAGATGTCAAATGGGTTCTATAGAGTGAAACCCCCGGTTTTATTTCTTTAACAAAGTTAAGACGACTCAGATCTTGGCAGTCAACTTGTGCGATCATATTTGCGAGGAGCTCCCAGTTTATTTTGTTCACCTGTATAGAGATAGCGGAGGTTAGCATCAACTCTTAACTTGCCAATAAAGTCTAAATTCAACTCTCGCACAGCCTCCCAGAATTTAGAGCGATAGTAATAGCCATCAGCTACCAAATAACGCACAGACTTAGGAAAGAAAGAACGAGTATTCTTTAAATGTTGTGCATAGTCATCAACTCTTGTGACATCAGGCTTTGAGCTTTGAGTATCCTGTTTTTTACGAGATTTTTTTGACCACTTATTCTTCTAATTTTTGGGCGTTTTTTTTCCGGGCTTTATTTGAGGACGTGATGGAGTTTGTTGCACACTTAAGCTATAAGATAAACGAGTCTCAATTTCGACAATAGAAATCACAGAAATTTCTAATCCCTGTTCTGATTTACCAGCTACACCATTATAAAAGTAAGCCTTACCGTCAGTTTTTTTGCCACTTTTTCTTAAAAAAGAACAATCAATAACAGCAATGATTGTGTGTTCAGGGTTTAAGGCAACACGCGAGAAAATATTGATTAAATTGTGGAAAGTTAAAGCTTTTGAGAAAGTGACGACGGTAGGTTTTTTCGCTTAAACAACTATAACGGCTGAGATTTGTGAAGTTGACCTTGCCATAAGCCAGCAAGATAGTTGAGAATAAAGTGATTAAAAACTTCTTTTGGGGTTGACTAATCCCTGGCATTTGTTGTAAGATGGATTCAATGATTTTCATAAGGCAATCTGTTGAGCTTGTATGTTTTTATAGCTTAACCGAAAAGAGTGCCTTTTTTTCTGTTTATTTTGGGCTCAGATTTCACTCACTTTTTCAGTTCTCTGTTTTATTGCGATCGTATCCCTCTTTAAAAACTGTCCGAAGTATTGTTAGAACTATTGTTAGAATAGTCTATCGCAAGTCGAACCGTCAACATTACGTAACTCAGCCAAGGATTTGCTATATTTATAATATAACCTTCTGTGATGTTGCTTATAATAATAGACAGTAGAAAACAAATAGGTATTCCCGCTTCTTCCAGCGTGCTACGACTCAAATACCGAACTGCGTAACCTAAATTCAGCAGCAAGGAAGTCATCATTAAAATTAATCCCGGCCAACCGAAGGCTAACAAGATCCCAATCCCCCCCTTGTGAGGATTTTTAGGTTGAAATCCATTAGTAGTATAAATAAAATAAGCAGGAGTAGCCGAGCCAAACTTATCTTGTTGAAAAAATCCATCGAATCCGTAGCCCAACCAGGGGCGCTGATTGACCGCAGCGATTAACTGCGGCCAGAATTCTGTCCGCCCAGTTAGAGTCAAGTCCTTGCCTAACCCACCTACAATAATATCCTCTAGGTTGTCTACTACAAAAACAGTCATAATTATACTGACCACCAGGAAACATATAATAGCAGTAAATGCCCACTGAAAACTTAATCTTTTAAAAAACTTTAGAGACGACACAGCAATTATTAATATGATAGTAATCACTAGAGCCGACCCCGATTTATTAGCCCTTACTAGGTAAAATGAAAATAACATCATTCCCAAAGCAATCCAGCGCTCTTTCGGAGTTTTAGCTCCTTGAGAATAATGCAAATACCAAAATGCCGTACAGAGAGCTAAGACTCCCCCCAAAGAATTTTTAGATTGGGTTAAGCCGACAAAATCTCCTGAGCCAGGGGGTTTCATTACAAAACTTGCCAAACCGATAGCCGTGTATCCCCACCGCCAAAAACGAGATAAATCCTCCCATTTATATTGCGCTGCAATATAAAAACCAAAAGCAGTAAATTCTGAAAAAGCTAGACCTGCTCTTAGCGTTTCTTCAGGAAATAGAGACCAGAATGTAGACACTAATGGAAGTAATGTATAAAGTAAAAAGAAAGGATTTATTGTCAATATTTTGGCAAAAACTTCTATAAAATTGCTACTAAAAATTTTAATTCGTGAAATCTAAATCAATACTACGCAGGGGTAAAAAAAATAACGTATGAGTTTTAATATGCCACCGTCGAGATATTTCAAGTTAATAAAAGGCAAGTAATTAAAAGGAGGTTGTGTTAGAAAGGGAGAGATGAAAATATAAAGACAAGCAAAGCTTTTTTCTCAAGCCAAACTTATTTTTTTATAGCTGGTAAAGTGAAATAATAGTAGAGTTGCTATCGCGAATATAGCAAGTAGCATCCATGTTAATGAAGAACTCCCTAAAATCAGCTCTTTCAGCATATTTGGTAGAGACACGGGTTCAGTCATAATTGCTTTCCTTTATCCGAAATAAGAGCAAATTATCTAGATATAAAATATAGCCGTCAACCCGCAACCACGCTAACACTGAAATTAGGCATAAAGCAAAAATACAGCATCGTTTTTTCGGCGATCGCTTAAAATAATGAGCTTTTTGCCCAGCACTAAAAAGGCTACACTTATATAAATCATAGTCAATAAAATTAGGTGGTGTATGGTTAACACCCATTTTCCAAGACAGATAGCCCCGTCGGTTGTGGGTCTGGTTTTGTTTGCTTCCAGTGTCCTCGCTGATGCCAGAAGCACCCCGGCACAACTTCCCATCCCCCTAGGCGCAGACCAAGCCCAGACCGTTGCGCCCGTTAGGAGAGCGCCCGAAAGCTATAAACTCGGCGGTGGCGATCGCATCCAAGTAGAAATACTCGAAGTACCCGAACTCAGCCGCGGCTACGAAGTTCTTTCCGACGGTTCAGTCAACCTGCCCCGAATCGGCTTGGTCTCCGTCCGCAGCCGCACCTTAGTAGAAGCCACCAACATCATCCGCAAGGCCTATCGCCGCGTCCTCAAAGACCCCATAGTCACAGTCAGCCTCGTCGCCGCCCGCCCCCTCAACGTCGGCGTCATCGGAGAAGTCACCAGGCCTGGAAACTTCACCATTACCCTAACTCCCGGCCCGGGAGCCACGCCGAGTGTCCAGTACCCCACCGTCACCCAAGCGATCAGACTAGCAGAAGGCGTCACGGGTGTTGCGGACATCCGCAACATCCGTGTCCGCCGTCCCCAACGAGACGGCCCGGATCAAGTGCTCAACGTCAACCTATGGAAATTCTTGCAAGAGGGAGACATCTCTCAAGACATCATTTTGCAAGACAGAGACACAATCGTGATTCCCACAGTCGCCAACTTCAACCAAGCAGAAGCTCAGAACATCCCTCGATCCCTTGATGAGCCCAGCTAATGCCACACTGAATCAAGCTTTAGTTTCCAGAGGATTTTTTGGGTACGAGAATACCAGAGCTAGAAGGGATAAAGTTGAGCTAGTCCGCCTCAATAACGACGGTACAGCTACTAAACGGACGATCGAAGTCAATTTAACTCAAGGAATTAACGAAGAAACCAATCCTCAACTTCGCAACAACGACATGATTATCGTATCTCGCAGGGGTCTCGTCGATTTTGTCGATCGCATGAACGCTGTAATCGGATCTGTCGGCCCAGCTACCAGAGTGTTAAATTTTATAAACGTTCTCCGATTTTTATTCAGGTAAGAAGGTGGCGGGTGAGGTGGATAATTCCTGGCAAAGGTTAGCTCACAGTAAAGTATTTGCTTATCTTTGCTTATGTATGCTACTATTCTCTACATGGCATATGTACCACTCAGAAAAGCAGTCGAATTTCTGGGCTTGCATCCACACACATTAAGGAAATATGCAGACGAAGGGAAGATCAAGAGCATCAAAAACGAAGCAGGGCAACGACTCTACGATGTCGAGTCATACCAGCGCGGTGCAATTAGAGCTACCCTTGTTTGCTACTGTCGCGTCAGTTCCCCAAAACAACGAGACGACCTCGCCCGACAAACTGAATTCATGCGACAACAATACCCCGACGCCGAAATTATCCAAGATATCGGGTCGGGGCTTAACTTTAAGCGAAAAGGACTGCAAGCCCTACTGGTCAGATTTATGCGCGGCGAACAGCTCACGGTTGTTGTTGCCTGTCGCGACAGATTGTGCAGATTTGGATTTGAATTATTCGAGTTCATGGCGGAGCAAAACGGTGGACAAATCGTGGTTCTTGACCGAACTGTTCACTGCCTTTGAACCGAACTCACAAGCGATCTTCTTGCCATCCTTCACGTCGACCGTTGCAGAATGCACGGACTCAGGAGTTACAGCAAGAAAATCAAGGAAGATCCGTCTATTCCTAAAACCTGAGCAAAAAGCGCTGATTAAACAGTGGTTTGGAGTGAGTCGCTTTGTTTACAACACGACTATCAAATACCTACAAGAACCAGGTACAAAAGCTAGCTGGATGACAATCAAAACTGGAATACTCAACAGTTTGCCAGAATGGGCAAAACCTGTGCCTTTCCAAATCAAATCGATTGCTATCAAAGATGCTTGCTCAGCGGTTAAAGCAGCAAAGCAGGGTTTCAAGAAAGACGGGCAAATCCGTAAGTGCAAATTTCGCAGTAGAAAAGACACCAGACAATCTATTTATGTGCCGAAGTCGGCTATAAAAGACTGTGGTGTTTATCATTCTATTTTAGGTAAGTGTGCATTAACAGAATCATTGCCTGCAAATTTCAGCGACGGTAGGCTGACTCTCGCTTACGGCGAATATTACCTAGTAGTTTCTGAAGAAGTGCAACAAGTCAAGACCGATAAACAAGGTCGGCTTGTTGCCTTAGATCCCGGTGTCCGCACGTTCATGACGTTTTTCTCTGAAAATTCCTATGGCTGGCTCGGAAATGATTCTAATCTGTACATCCAGAAACTGTGCTTTCGGTTGGATAGATTGGTGTCAAAAATTTCCAAAGCTCCCAGTCGGCAAAAAAGAAGATTCCAGAAAGCAGCCAGTAGGCTTCGTTGCAAAATCAAGAATTTGGTCAAAGAGTTGCATCATAAAACAGCTAAGTTTTTAGTTGATAATTTTGATGTAATTCTGTTGCCAACCTTTGAAAGTTCTCAAATGGTGTCTAAGTCGCGTCGCAAATTAAGAAATAAAACGGTGCGACAAATGTTGACCCTGAGCCATTATGAATTTAAAACTTTCCTGAAGTGGAAAGCTTGGGAAAATTCAAAACTCGTGATTGATTGCAACGAAGCTTACACCTCGAAAACTGTGTCGTGGACGGGCGAAATCGTTAAAAATCTAGGTGGTGCTAGAACTATTAAGTCCGTAGTCACCGGATTGAAGATGGATCGGGCTCTGAATGGTGCTCGCGGGATTTTCACGGGCGAGGCATTGGTTGACACGCCTTTGTTGAGAAATTCTCTTAACTTATATGTTTGTTAGGATTCGTTAGCAAAAATGTGTCGGCTAGAATAAACTAAACAATAAGATTACCCAGCCGCGACCTGGCCGCTTCAAAAATATCAACCTCAAAAATATCAACCTCAAAAATACCAACCTCAAAAATACCCAGGCTGAATATGGATAGCAGACAAGATTACCAACCCTTCACACCCAAATCGAATGGCAAACTGCCGGAGTTATCTGCTCACAACTACAGAGATCACTTCGTAGAGGAGAGAGAAGAAGAAAAGCTAGACTTGTCCTGGCTCTTAGGCGTCGTGCGCCGTCGCTTCCTGGTCATGGCAGCAGCCACCATTGCTTTGATCGCCCTGGAATGAACAGCGATCGTCCTCACGTCTAAACAGATTACGATCGAGTATGAAGCCTCCTTTTCCCTGTTAGTAGAACCAGCCACGGCTGAAGGTTTGCTATCCAAACAATTAAACAACACCCAAGCGGCAGACTTAGCAAGAATTAATATAGAAGGAATTAGCTTAGTAGACTACGAAACCCAAATTAGGATTTTGCGTAGCCCCAAATTGATGCAGCCCGTGATTGAGGAATTGCGAGCCTGGTATCCCAAAATGAACTATACGGCACTGATCTCAAAAATGTCCATCAACCGCGTCAGCTACGCGAAAGATGGCAAACAGCAAGGCACAAAAATTTTACAAGTTCGTTACAAAGATTCAAACCGAAAAAAATTTTCTACCGTATTGGATAAAATTTCTAAAGCTTATCTAGACTACAGCTTGCAGCAACGGCTGATCGGCATTAATCAAGGTATTAAATTTATAGATACGGAGATGCCCAAGCTCCGAGAAAGAGTGGAAGTTCTGCAACTGCAAGTCCAAAGACTGCGGCAGCAGAGCAACTTGTTTGAACCTCAGATGGAGGGAAAATCTCTCTCTGAACAAGCTTAGTGGTGCAGAAAACTCCTGAGATGCTTAAGGAGCGTAGAGAATCATAGTTAATGGAGAAAAGGGGCTTGCGCC
>NZ_JAUBPT010000263.1:0-6399 GCF_036700905.1 Microcoleus sp. S13_C3
GCCGTCCTGTTTTTAGGAGATCCAGCCAACGGTGGCGTTGCGGTGACACCCGGTCAAGTCCTGACTCCGGCACAGTTACAGCAACTATTTTTCTCCACGACGGGCAACTTTACAGGAGCCAATTTCACCTACAGCGCCACAGACAACAGCGGCGCCACCAGTCCCGCTGTCGCTACTGTCGCGGCTATCTTGCGCCCGGTGACGCCAACTCCAACAACTCCAACACCGACTCCAACTCCAACACCGACTCCAACTCCAACAACTCCAACACCGACTCCAACTCCAACAACTCCAACACCGACTCCAACTCCAACAACTCCAACACCGACTCCAATTCCAACTGACAACCAACCGCCAGTTGCCAACAATGCCAACTCCAGCCTCGGGCCCAACAGCAGCACCTTAGTCACGGGATTGGGAGGCAGCGACCCCGACGGGTCGATCGCCTCTTACACCATCAACACCCTGCCCCCAGCAGACCAAGCCGTCCTGTTTTTAGGAGATCCAGCCAACGGTGGCGTTGCGGTGACACCAGGTCAAGTCCTGACTCCAGCACAGTTACAGCAACTATTTTTCTCCACGACGGGCAACTTTACAGGAGCCAATTTCACCTACAGCGCCACAGACAACACCGGTGCTATCAGTCCCCCTGCTACCGCTACTGTGGCGGCTATCTTGCCGCCGGTGGCGCCAACGCCCACACCAACGCCGGCATCGCCGATCGTCTCAAATCCGATCGCCGAAACAGATACCGACTGTTTGTGTCAGCCCATTATTGAAAAACCGGGAATTAACTTTGCGCCCCCGCAGCAACCGGCCGCGGTTGGATTTGTCCGCCCGATTTCACAATTCTCAGAGGGACAAACCACCAAAGGAACCGACGGCGATGACTTCATCGTAGACACCAAAGGCAACCAAAAAATCGTCGGTTTTGAAGGCAACGACCTGCTTTTAGGTGAAGACGGCGCGGACGAAATTGACGGAAACGAAGACAATGACACGATTTTTGGGGGCATTGACACCGATATTGTTTACGGAGACGAGGGCAACGATATCGTATTCTCCGGCAAACAAAACGACTGGATTGCCGGCGACTTAGGCTCTGACTCCCTGTTTGGAGATCAAGGTGCGGATACGATTCTCGGAGACACCGGGCAGAGCAACTCCCAGAGTCCTGACGATGCTCGCGATTTGATTTTCGGAGGCGAGGGTGCAGACCTGATTAACGGCAACGAGGGCGACGATACCATCCATACCGGCAAAGGTGACGATATTGTCCTTGGAGGTAAAGAAAATGACCGAATTTGGGGCGAACTCGGCTCCGATACCTTGTTTGGTGGCATCGGCTCCGACACCTTGTTGGGCGGCATCGGCGACCAAAAAGCCAGCGACTCCGAGGGACGCGACTTGCTGTACGGAAGCTTCGGCAACGACTTCCTCAACGGCCAAGAAGGCAACGATACGCTGGTTGCAGGCAAAGATAACGATCGCGCTTACGGAGGTAAAGGCAATGACCTGATCTACGGTCAATTAGGCTCCGATACCCTCTACGGCGGCGAAGGAGCCGATACTCTGCTCGGCGATAGCGGCAGTTTCCAGTCAATCGGGGATACCGGCGAACAAGACTTCATCTTTGGCGACAGCGGCAACGACATCATCGGGGCCGGCCACGGTAATGATACCGTGCAAGCAGGTAAAGGCAATGATTGTGTTTGGGGTGGCAAAGATAATGACTTGCTTTGGGGCGAACTCGGCTCTGATACCCTTGTTGGCGACAGCGGCGACGACACCATGTACGGCGGTACTCGAAGTCGAGATCAAGATGTTGGCGGCCAAGACTTGCTTTTTGGTGGCATCGGTGCTGATGTGCTGTTCGGCGATGAGGGTGACGATACCATCAGTGGCGGTGAAGACAACGACTTGATTTACGCCGGCAAAGCTAATGACCTCATACACGGAGATCGGGGCGACGACTTGATTTACGGCGGTGACGGCAGCGATGAACTCTGCGGTGGCGAGGGCAACGATACCATTTATGGCGATCGTGCTGATAACCGGGCTGTCTCGGTGGGCGAAAACGACAAGCAAGACTGCATTAACGGCGGTGACGGCGATGACTTGCTCTACGGCAACGAAGGCCAAGATACTATCAACGGAGATGCTGGCAGCGATACTCTGATTGGTGGTAAAGATAACGACCTTCTCAATGGGGGCGCTGGAGATGACTGGCTGTTTGGCGACTTGGGCGAGGATACTTTGATTGGAGGTATGGGGAGCGATCAATATGTGTTGAGTGCTGATGGCGGCACTGATACTGTCATTAACTTCGAGGTAGCCGTCGATAAGTTTGTTTTGAGCGGCGGCCTGAGTTTCCAGCAGTTACAATTTAGCGCCACTCCGAACGGTACCTTGCTGCGAGTAGCAGGAACCGATCGGGTTTTAGCGAATCTGGTTGGGGTTAACGGGGCGATCGGCTCCTCGGATTTCCTACCCAATCTCTCTGAGTTCTAGAATTGGCGGCGAAAGTCTCCTGTTCTGACGAACAAAACGCCACAGCAGATCAGAACTTCTGTGGCGTTCCTCACAATACTCAATCCGGGTTAAAAACTTTGTAGCACTCTGCCCTTGACATCGTTCTTACCGGAAGAACGAGACGAAAGCCCCTAGCTTCAGATATGGGGATGAAGTCGGGCGCGGTTTCAACCGCCTTGAAATTAATTTCCCAATCTTCCTGATTGCTTATTGCTTAGTATACTATGGTATAGTAAATTAAGAACACAAAGGAGGGGAAATGAAAGGGCGGTATCAATACAGATTCTATCCGACAATTGAACAAAAAATTAGCTTAGCTAAATTGTTTGGCTGTGTGCGGGTAGTCTGGAATGATGCTCTAAGACTTTGCAAACAGTCAGACAGAAAACCTAGTTCTGCAGAATTGCAAAAATTAGTTTTAACTTTAGCTAAAAAGACACCAGAAAGAGAATGGTTGGGAGAAGTTTAAGCTATTCCTTTACAACAATCTGTCTCAGATTTAGAGGCGGCGTTTAGCAATTTCTTCAAGTCCTGCACAGGAAAAAGAAAAGGAAAAAAAGTCGGCTATCCTAAGTTCAAGAAAAAGACAAACAGCCAATCGGCAAGGTTAACGCGCAACGGTTTTGTATTGAGAGGTAATGAGGTTTATCTGGCAAAAATAGGGGACGTATTTCCCGTTTGGTCTAGAAAATTACCATCCAATCCTAGCTCTGTTACGATAATCAAGGACTGTACAAACCGATATTCTCTAAGCTTTGTTGTAGAAGTTTCCCCCATCCAGACCGAGGCTAAAAACCAAAGCATCGGTGTAGATTTGGGCATAAAAACCTTCGCTGCAATGAGTGATGGTACAACCGCACAAAGTCCAAGCTACAAAGTGCTAGATCGTAAAATTCGCAGACTACAGCGCAAGCTATCCCGTCAAGTCCAGACCTCAAAACGTCGGGATAAAACTAGGCTTAAAATTGCCAAGCTACACAACCAGATTGCTGATAGTCGAAAGGATTTTCTGCACAAACTATCTACTAAGTTGGTGAGTGAAAACCAAACCATTATCCTAGAAGATTTGAACGTAGCAGGTCTGGTTAAAAATCGGAGATTGTCAAGGGCAATAAGTCAGCAAGGATGGGGAGAATTTAGGACGCTTTGTGAGGGCAAGTCTGAGAAATACGGCAGAGAATTTAAAGTAATTTCTCGCTGGGAGCCGACCTCTAAAACTTGCTCAGAGTGCGGGTTTAGATGGGGAAAAATAGACCTCTCTGTGCGCTCAATCCAGTGCTTAAACTGCGGAGCTAAACACGATAGAGATTTGAACGCCGCTAAAAATATAGAAAAAGTCGGGATGGGGCATCGCCACGACTCTAAACGAGGTGCGACTCGTTTCTAGGTAAATCAATAACCTAGAGTCCTTACATCGCCTGGGTTTCGACCCTTAAATAAAATAAGGACAACTGTAGAGGGATGGAGGTGCAAGTCCTCCCCATTAAGGATGATGTGACGCCAAACCTACCCACACAGAGACTGATCATCAAAGTGAAGCTGGGAATAGGACGGGAAAAACAAGGGCTGTGATGCCTGGATACCCGTTAGGCAGGCTGACATGGATAACAAACGTGAATCTTCGGAAAAAGCATCCAAAGAGTACCGATGGAAACGAACATCGGATAACCACACAAGACCCGCACTGAAATTCCGTTAACAAGTGCAATCCTGGGTTGTGGTGGGTGAAGTGGAGAGTCCTAAATCAGTAATTATCACTCTACGGAACGAAGAAAAACGCTTAAATCTCCTGGGGTGGTCGAACAACCCAGGTAGGGCAAATCAAAGCCACATATGAAATAAGCGGGTAGGATGTGACCGAAACGGCAAGAACTAAGGACTCAAGCCTAACTGGTCACGGTCGATAGAGACTAAATCACTTAAGTAGTTGGCTCAGAAATGAAAGTTATGGCGACTCAAGAAATTGAAGTTGATAATTGGAAAGCATTGCCGTGGAAGAAATTCCAGAAGCTTGTCTTCCGCCTGCAAACAAGGATTTATAAAGCTCGGAAGAATGGCGACCGCAAGCTAGTGTGTAAGCTTCAGAAGTTATTACTCAACTCCCAGGCGGCTAAATATTTAGCCGTCAGGCAAGTCACCCAATTAAATCAGGGTAAAGCCACAGCAGGGGTAGACGGCAAAACTGCACTGAACTACAAAGAACGGATGCAATTAGCCCAAGACCTTCTAAAAGGCTGGAAGAAGTGGGAACACCAAAAACTACGAAGAGTAAATATCCCAAAAAAGGATGGCACTCAACGGAAATTAGGAATACCCACTATTAGTGATAGAGCGTATCAATGTCTACTCAAGTATGCGCTTGAACCCGCCGCCGAGGCAACATTCCACGGCAATTCATACGGGTTTCGACCAGGAAGGGGGGCGCACGATGTCCAGAAACGACTGTTCTCAGCCTTAAGGTCTACCAGCGATGGAATATCCAAAACCATACTGGAAATGGACATTGAAAAATGTTTTGACCGGATAAGTCACGAGACAATTCTGGAAAAGACAGAACTGCCAAAAATCGCTCTTAAGGGTTTAAGACTTGCCATTAAAGCAGGAGTTAGAGGGGAGTACCCATCGTCAACGGCAGGTACTCCACAAGGGGGGGTAATTTCCCCACTATTAGCCAATATAGCTCTCAACGGAATCGAAGATTGCTTCAAGAATAAAAACATCACCTGTTTAAGGTATGCTGACGACCTCGTATTTCTCTGTAAACCAGGGGTTGACCAATACGGACTACGTTTAAGCATCAATTTATTTCTTGAAGAACGAGGGTTGCAGGTTAAAGAAAGCAAAACCAAGCTCGTAAAGGCAACAGAAGGATTTGATTTCTTAGGATGGAACTTCAAAGTCAAGCCTAATGGAAAATTCATCAGCACTCCATCCCAGGAAAATACCCAAAAGGTAAAAGCCAAGATTAAAGTGACGATGAAAGATAGTAGATTCACCCTCCTTCAAAGAATCGCCAAATGCGGCTCATTGGTAAGAGGCTGGAGAAACTATAACCAATTCTGTGATATGACCTCACACGACCTATGGGCACAAGCCTATTGGACATGGAAATATATCCGCAAACAAGGGAGTTTCGACCGTCAAGGTACAACTGAAGTAATCCATAAGGCATTCCCTATGGTACCTTGGAGAGCTTGTTCCCATAACAATGTGACCGGAGTTAAATCCCCGTTCGATGGCGATTTAACCTACTGGGCTAAGAGAGAAAACAAGAATTACTCAGCGATTAACACATCACTTCTGAAGCAACAAAATCATAAATGCAAAGCTTGTGGACTGTCATTTCTCAGTGGCGATAAGGTAGAGCTACATCATGCGGATGGAAACCATAATAATTGGCAGAAATCTAATTTACAGATGCTCCACCGTCAATGTCACCAACACCAGCCTATCCACGGAGAAGCCCGTGTAGCTCGAAATTCTCAAAAGGAAAAGTAGATATTGACTAGGAGCTGTATGCAGTGAAAGCCGCACGTACAGTTCTGAAGGAGAGGTGTCCTGTGGCAACATAGGCATCGACTCTAACCACAGAGTTTGAGTAAAACTACTTCGGTAGTATCGGACAATGAAGTGCTAAGCCTAAACTTGGGAGACTATTTATTTTAGTCCGGGTTGAGAATCCCCTCGCCTTGATAGCTGGGGAGTATGTCAAAGTTGCCTTTTGTTCCTCTCTCAAATGCTAAAAAATAAAGGTGTATTCAAGCCGGATTTGGTATAATATTAAATCTGTTAAGCTGTTCGACATCTAAACTGCATTAACTAAGTTACCTTTATTTTTTATTTTTCGGTTCCATTTCATAATTAGTC
>NZ_JAUBPT010000264.1:0-6381 GCF_036700905.1 Microcoleus sp. S13_C3
CTCATTCTCTCCCGGCGCGGTGGCTCTAGTTCTTCTTTTGCCACCGTTCTCATCTTTGGCTAGTCTAAACTACAGTTTAAAGACGTATTGAGTCAAGGTTTTGCTGTTGCATTGGGTTCGCTAATAACTGCTGGCGTTTACCCAGGAGTACCATTAACACTGGTACTTATTTACATAAGCACGAAAAATTTGGACAATTTTTGTCAGGGGATTGCTAAACGCCGATCGCAGTGAAGCCAGCCCAGTAATGAGGTTCAGCAAAAGGAAACGGCTTCCGGTTCAGTGCGCCATCCAGAGGAGCATTAACAAAGCGTGTGCGTTCTTTTTTGGGCAACAGTTTAAATGTTCGATCGATTTGCGGTTTGAGGCATTTTAATAATGCTTCAAGCCCCTCTGAGGTCAGATTCCGCAGCCATTGTTGTGCCTCATTGAGAGCAGTAACCGTTGATAGAGTTTCTAGGTTTTCATAGAACCGAATCAGTAACAAAGTGCTGGCGAGTTCATCCACTTTCCAAAGGGTACTTACCATGCTAGGGCTACCTGCTAAGAGAAATCCGAAAGGTAAGCCGATATATTCATCGCTGGTTCTGGATTCTGTCAATCCAGTTTCGCAGGCGGAGAGAGTGACAAGACGACATTGATTTAGGTCAAGATTAAAGATTTCCAACAGTGTCAAACGTTCTTTATTGGCGAATACCAGGGATGATTCCAAAGGCGAGTCAGGCTCGAACTTGCCGTGACAACCGAAATGGGCGCAGTTGGCAAAGCTGAGTTTCGCGTTTAGAATTGCGTTCTTATTAGCATCATCTTTTGCCAAGAAATCATTAGACTTGAATTTGTGACGGATGTTAGCGGCTTGCAGTTCAAGTAAGTAGCGGTCTTTGGTAGGATTGGCAATAGCAAATAGGTGAGAGAAATTAGGGCGTTGTCGCTGTTTCGCCTGTTGCAGTAGTTGGCAACTAGGGGCATAGCTGACTCCACCAGGGAATAAGTCGAGAAGGCACGATTCGGATTTGGACAGGGATACAGTGATAGAAGAATCGATTTCATCGGTGCATCCGCTTTCAAAATCCGTTTCGTGGGAGATTGGCAACGCATGAAGGGGGAAAAGATGCAGGAAGCGATGGGGAATTAAAATCAGTCGATCGCACGGTTTCGGAATATTCTTTAAAATCTCATCAAGATGCAAAATCTCAGCTAGGTTTTGGAGGCGGGAGGCTAGTTTTTGCTTCCATTGGGGTTTTATCTCTTTGTACTCTTTCCGATACTCGTTATCCCAATTTACCAAGGCTTGAAAGTCTGCTGTTGAAGATTGCCAGATTATTGGTGTTGGCGATTGCGGGGTGATGATGAAAGTTAGAAATTTATCGCCTATGATGTACCACTCAAGAATAGTGGTGTTTTCACCTGTCAGAGTTTGAATGTCTTTGTAGAGGATGGGCTTAACTTTTTGGGTTAGGCTAAAATTAGGATCAATTGATGTAATTTCATGAGCAATCAATTCATCTAGTTGTTTACGCAATTTGGTGAGATGAGTAGAATCGCGGCTAGTGGTTAGGCTGTCGCTTTTGAGGCTGCGTTCTCCCAATATTCTGCCACCATTACTGTTACGGTTTATCTGTTGGATGTCCAGTTGTCGCTGTTCGGCCTCAATTTCTCGACGGAGGCGCGACAATTCGTTGAGAACAGTTTCGGGGATATTGCCTTTAGGTTTGATGTCACGGTTGGCAAAGAGTTCTACAAGGTTGCGGGCTTTGCTGCGTTCGGCATATTCCACAGCTTCGGTGTAGCGTTGCAGTTCGATGCAAACTTCTACCATGCCCAGATAGAGTTGATTCCATTCTTCGGCTAATTTCTGTTTGGTTTCATCCCCAGATTGAATCTCGCCCCGTAAAAATTCTACTGTTTCAATCGCTGGGGCATAGGTATCATAGGCTAGTTGCCATTGCTGGTTACTTCGGTAAAGATTACCTAAATTAAACAAAGTTTTTGCATGATTTTGTGGGAAAGCTTCGCGGGTACGAATTGAAAGTGCATCTCGGTAACAAAGGATCGCCCGTTCCAGATTTTCGGCCTCGGAACCGCTGATTCTGTCACTGTAGGTCATAGCTAAGTTATTTTGAGTCATTGCCCAATCTTCGGGGAAATCCTCACGGGTACGAACTGTTAAAGCAGCCTCATAAAACTCAATCGCCCTCTCCAGATTATCCGCCCGCGAACCTTTGATTGTGTCACTGTAGGCATTACCTAGGTTGTTTTGAGTCATTGCCCATTTTTCAGGGAAATCCTCAAAGGTACGAACTGTTAAAGCACCCTCAAAAAAGCCGATCGCCCGTTCCAGATTATCCGCCCGCGAACCCTTGATTCTGTCACTGTAGGTCATAGCTAAATTATTTTGAGTATCGGCCCATTGTTCAGGGAACTCCTCAAAGGTACGAACTGTTAAAGCACCCTCAAAAAAGCCGATCGCCCGTTCCAGATTATCCGCCCGCGAACCCTTGATTCTGTCGCTGTAGGCATTACCTAGGTTATTTTGAGTTATTGCCCAATCTGCTGGGAAATCCTCAAGGTTATAAACTGTTAAAGTAGCCTGAAAGAAGCCGATCGCCCGCTCCAAATTATCCGCCCGCGAACCGTTGATTCTGTTTCTGTAGGCATTACCTAGATTATTTTGAGTCATTGCCCATTTTTCGCGAAAATCCGCAAAGGTATAAACTGTTAAAGCAGCCTCATAAAACTCGATCGCCCGTTCCAGATTATCCGCCCGCGAACCTTTGATTCTGTGAGTATACGCATTAGCTAGGTTATGTTGAGTCGCTGCCCATTGTTCAGGGAAATCCTCACGGGTAAGAACTGTTAAAGCAGCCTGAAAGAAGCCGATCGCCCGTTCCAGATTATCCGCCCGCGAACCTTTGATTCTGTGAGTATACGCAGCAGCTAGGTTATTTTGAGTTTGAGCAAACTTTTCGCTCCCCGGTTCCCGATTATTTAAAACTATTTGATAACCAGTAATTGCTATTTCAATATTATTTGTTCTCTTCCCACCGGGAAAGTTACTAATATGAATACTTAAATTTCCGCTGTCACGGAGAATTAACTCAATTGCTTCTGGATGTTTGGCAATTAAATTCTCAGCCACTTCCTGTAAAATTTCGGCAAAATTAGCATTGAGGAGATGTTGCCGTTTACGGAGAATGGAGTAAATTACTTTAATATTGCTACTGCTAGGTTCGGCTTGCAATAATTCTAGGATAAAGTTTTCATACTCTTGTGAATTTTCAATTTCACAGTGATCGCGCTCTCCGTCATCGTTCGTACCCAATAATTGCCCTATCTGACTGGCAAAATTCCGTAAAAAATTAGCGTGATTTTCCTGTCCTTCCTCTGCCAGGTTTTCTGCTACTATCTCGCAAACTTGCAGAAACCCCGAATCTAGCAATTCTAAGTTAGCCTGTAAAATCTGCGGTTCCTCACCTTTGGGACAAGTCAGGAGTGTCTCAATCAATTGCAGATAAACTTGGGTGCGGGTTTCATCCATTGTGGGGAGTTGTCAGTAACACCGATGTTTATTTTACCATGATTGGTGGTTTGGCGGTTGACGCTCCCCCGTATCAATTTCTACCCCATCCCGAACAAGTAATCGAAATTACCGTCTCCCACAGAGTTTTTAAGCGTATTGATAATTTTCCTTGTATTATCGTGAGGCCCTTCAATATAACAAGGTTTTCCATTGCGACCGAATTTCAAGCCGATTTCGCTGGTTGATTTTCCTAAATGAGCCTTCGACTCCTCGAAATCGCGATGCGGTTCAAAGCCTAATGTTTTGGCATAAGCGATCGCACCCCAAACCAGGGCTTGTGCTTGCTCTAAACTAATCTCCTCGTACTCTTGCATAAACTGCGAGTAACAAAGCTGAACGAAATTTTTATATTGGCTATCGTTGCAGTTACGTGGCGGGATGGTATCCTTGACTCCCAAACACCAGTAGTCGATCAAATAAGAGGCTGTAACAAAACGATTGTATCCCTTGGAACGGGTAACAACCACTAAACCCAAACCGCTCGTTTCAGAGGTTTCATTCCCCAACAATACCTTCGCAAAATTTACATCCACGAGACATTGAGCAACGGGCAATAACTCTCCTTTTTCGGCGCTAGCGAGGGCTGTTTGTTCTGCATGAGATTGAAGAAATGTACTGACTTCGGACGCTTTCAATCCTAACTTTCGGGCAATTTGTTTGGGCGTTAATTGGCGATCGCGCAGGTTGAGAATTTCTTGTTCTTGTTCGGGTTGCATAGTTTTTCTATTGCCGTCAGGGCTGGATTTGAGCTGAGTAGATCATTGTACCGCGTTTTTGCGACCAACTTCGTAACATTGCAAAGATTGAGGAAAAAACCCGGTTTCTTTGATGGTGCGAGTGGCGAGAAACCTCGGTTAGCCCGATAGTCCGCCAGGGGTTGAAACCCCTGTCTCATAGCGAAAGTCCTCTGAAGAGGACTCAAGAGTTTTTCATTTTTATCTCAGCTTGTCAGTCGGTTTCAACCGACTTTCGCTATTAGCCAGGGGTTTCAACCCCTGGCGGTTATGGCAACACCGCTAGAGTGCCAGCAAAATTAGAAAAAACCTGGTTTCTTCTAATTTTGCGCTAATTCCGGCGGCCGCCCCATCAAGCCTGTCATCAAGCGCAAGGCTAAAAACCTCACTGGGGGAATTGTCCGCAAACACCACAATCCAAAGCGGCGAAATGCTACAATTGGCAGCCAAGTATTAGAAAATAATCTGTCTAGAAAATCGGTAAATCCTAACACGATTAAATTCTCTTTTTTGCGCCAGTTGTGATACCGTTTCAATACTCGCAAGTCGCCGATGTCTTCGCCTTTTTGGTGCGCTTGCTGCAAGATTTGGGCGATCGCCCCAGCGTCTCGAATGCCCATATTTAATCCCTGGCCGCCCACGGGATGGCAGCAGTGGGCCGCGTCGCCAATTAGTGCTAATCTGGGCAAAACGTAGCGATCGCTCTGCATTAACTGCACGGGAAACAAAAAGCGATCGCTCTCCAATTCCAAACGCCCTAAAAGCCCGCCCGTGCGCTGTTCCAACAAAGTCAAAAACTCTGTTTCATCCATTTGTTGCAAAGCTTTTGCTTCCGCGTGGGGTGCTGTCCAAACTACTTGACAACGGTTCCCAGGTAATGGTAAGACTCCCATCGGGCCGCTCGGCCAAAAGCGCTCAAAAGCGATATCATTGTGCGGTTTTTCTGCTTTAATAGTGATAGCAACGCAGGATTGCCAGTATTTCCAGCCGCGAGTGCTGATGTTGGCTTCGGTGCGGATGCGCGATCGCGAACCGTCGGCTGCGACTAATAATTTGGTGCGAATTGTGCGGGTTTCGCCGTGTTGTTTGACTGCTATTTCAGCGCAATCGGTTAAATATTTTACCTCGACTACTTCCGCCGGACAAACCCAACTAAAATTAGGGTTTTTTGCCAAAGATTCTTGCAAAGCTGACAGCATGACTCCGTGCTCGCCAACGTAACCTAAAGCTGCTTTTGGTACGGGCAATTTGCCAGTATTTCCCAAATCTGGGCGGTGGAATTCGACGACACCGGGATAGTCGCCGTCGCAAAGGCTAATTTGCTCGAAGGTGGTGATTTGCGGCAAGATTTGCTGCCACACGCCGATACCTTCTAAGATCATTCCTGATAGCAGGGTGATTGCATAGGCTTGTTTTTTGGCTGCTGCTGCTGCGGGGATTTGGGTTTCAATTATAGCGATTTTTAATCCAGAATCTTTTAAGGCGCTGGCTAAGGTGGCCCCAACTATGCCGCCTCCGACGATGGCTATATCAAAGTCGAGTGTCGGTGTTTCCGTGGAGGCTGTTGTTGGAGAAAGTTGGTTTACAGGCATTTTCAAGGGATTTATTTAAGTGAATAATCATATTTACTATTTTATTGTAAAGAATTATTGCGGTTTTGGGCGATCTTGAGGCAGAGCTTATGTCATATCAATTCTGGCTGTGCCGGAATGATATCAAATCCCATCGCACATTTCTCTCAAATTCGATCGCCCATCAACCCAAAAATCCCATCGGCCATCAACCCAAAAACCCCGGCGGTTGAAACCGCGTCTACACAGACAAAACCCGCCTCCGCGGGTTGAAGAGTCGTAGCGTAGCGGGGCGTAAGCCATCGCACATTTATCTCAAATTCGATATTTCTTCGTCCGCGGAGGCGGACATCGTTTGTGTAGACGCGGTTTCCAACCGCCCGGTTATATCAAATCCGCTAGCTTCGGAATGATATAATTTAGGACTTACGCATTGACAAAATAACCAAACAGTGTATTGATAAATAATTGTCGTCTCCTTTCTAAGTATGGAACA
>NZ_JAUBPT010000265.1:0-6322 GCF_036700905.1 Microcoleus sp. S13_C3
TGACTAATGACTAATGACTAATGACTAATGACTAATGACTAATGACTAATGACTAATGACTAATGACTAATGACTAACTACATTAAGGATTGCTATGCAAAAGTGGGAGTATTTATTTGTGGATGCGAATATGTATCCTTTTGGAAACAAGCTGATTAGTTTATATGTAAACGGTGAAGAACAGCGAGATTGGAAACAAGGCTCGCTGCATCTATTTGTCAATCATTTGGGGGAGGAGGGATGGGAACTTGTGGCTCTGGATCACGACTCGAAGTATGACCAAAATTGTTTGATTTTTAAACGCCCTAAGCTTATTTAATAAAACTCGGAGTATAAAAAACTATGGCATTAGTAAAGATTGACACTTTTCACCCTTCTTAGCAACGGGCTAGAAGCCCGTTCCACACACAACAAAGATATTTTATTGTGGAAGAGGCATCCTGCCTATTCTTGAAAAGGGTGCAAGATTTTAGTGCAACCTAACTTAACAACAAACAACAGTTTTTTTCATTAGTATTACAAGTTGTCCGAGCGATCGAGCCTGCGGTGCCATTCGGCATCTATTTTGGCTGACTGTTCTAGTTCTTGTTGCGTTAATTCTGTTTCTGTTGTATAAGCTAAGTCTTCTCCTGTCAGAACGTTTTCTGCTGCAAATTCCTGGGCGTAGGTGAGTTTTTTGAGCAAGCTGTCATCGGGTTCGTTTAATAACATTGCTCGCTGCTGACGCTCTTGATTGCGGGCTTCTATCCGGCTATTTTTCCACTGAATCCAGAAGTAGCGAATTAAAGGAATTGCGAGAAATCCGACGCCGTAAATTAGGAGCATGGGATAAACAGCGCTGACGAAACCGATAAATCCACCGACGATTAAATTATTAGTTAATAGATTCCCCAAAACTAACGCACCGACAAGATTGACGGCTCCTAACCCGGCTGCCAGCATGATTTGGCCGGAACTGGCGTTGCTGAAACGCCACAGCATTTCTCGCAAATAAGCTGCTACTGGTTCAGAATTTCTCTCGGTGGCTGTGGTTTGCAATTGCGGAAAGTGGTAGACTATTTGCCCTTCGGGACTGACTTCCGGGTGGCCGTCAAAACGGGCGAGAGCCGGTAACATATATTCTTCGTATTCTCGGGTGTATCCTTGTCCCAGATTGTCTAGATATGGAGCAATTTGTTCGGCGGCGACGGCGCCTCGGTTGTTGCGAATTGCGGCGGCAATATCGCTCCACTTGCGCTCTTCTAGATTGTGATTGGGGTTGCCGTCTCCAAATATAAAGGAGAAAACTGCTTCCAGAAAACTCATATCGGGTTTTTGGCCAGTTAAGCGCGATCGCTGCTGGTAGTATGGTTGGTCATGGTTCCAGTAAAATATCCAGCTTAAGTCGTTCCAGAAGTAGGGAAAAAAGGAAAAGCCGCCGCCTCTGCCGCCCCCGCCACCACTGCCTCCTCCTCCGCCGCCGCTGTTATTGCTATCGCCGCTGGAGAGTAAAATCGTGATAGCAACAAAAATTAAGAGGATAGAAGCTACCAGCACTATGCCGAAAGATATCCGAATCAGATAAAATAAAATGCGCCAGATTTTTTGCCACCATTCCTGCAACTGCAAGCGCAAGAATTTGTTTCGCAAAATATCTCGAAAGTTTTTGGGAAATAGGTAGGCAATGTCGCCGGATTCTGCTACTTGCAGGTTGCCGCCTGCTTCGGAGGCGAGGGTTAACAGTTCTCGCTGGGCAAAATTGACATCTAATCCAGCTTTTGCCGCCACGTCTCCAACCGTAACGCGGTAGCCAAGTTGTTCGACGGCTTGCATAATGGTGGGATTCGGAGCCATAGGTTTCTCTCTGTGAAAATTACCCGGTTATTTTTATTATATATTGCGGGAATTCGAGCTGGTTTTGGCGATCGGGTTTCTGATTTTTTTTGAGGCTGCCCTTGACTTTGGGGCAAAATATTGCTAGTGTTTTGCCGAATAACTTTTAAGTATGGGCTGAAGTCGAATAGCTTAATAAAACTTTGTGATTGAATTTCTCCTCGGCCTTTGCTTTTGCTTGTTTGCTCTGAGGTCAAGGAGGGGGGATTATGGGTACAGTTAGTAGGGTACGGTGCGCGATCGCCCGTTGGCGTTAGCAAAGCAATCCGAAGGAAAGCCATCGAAGAGGAGAGGATTGCCCCTGCACCCTCCAGCAGAACTTTTCCCTTCGGCGCGGGTTTTTGTAAGTTTTGTGTAGAGTGCCAGAGATATGTTAAAGAAATCTAGTTTTTTTGCAAGTCTTGCAAGACTTCTATAAAATAGATAGAGCTTGCGCGGGTGTTAAACCCAAGGGCGTGTTTTAAGGTTCGCACTTGCGATCGACTAAACTTTTTAGCGCCCTCAACACAACGGCCCACTACAATAGTGGCGCAATTATTAATAGCAAAACTTTACAGGCTAATTTTTCTGATTAGCCACTAACCAAAGAATCGCATATGCCAAGAACTCAACGCAACGATAACTTTATTGACAAAAGTTTCACGGTAATGGCTGATATCATCCTCAAGATTATGCCAGCCAAAAAGCAGGCGAAGGAAGCTTTTGCTTATTACCGGGATGGTATGTCAGCTCAAGCAGATGGCGAATATGCTGAAGCGCTGGACAATTATCATGAAGCGCTGAAGCTGGAGGAAGATCCTTACGATCGCAGTTATGTCTTGTACAATATGGGGCTGATCCATACTAGCAACGGCGAACACGATAAAGCTTTGGAATATTACAGCGAGGCTTTGGATCTCAATCCGAGAATGCCACAAGCACTGAATAATATTGCTGTAATTTACCACTATCAAGGGGAAAAAGAAAAGGAAGCTGGCAATATTGAAGGCGCGGAAGGGCTGTTTGATAAAGCTGCGGATTATTGGAAGGAGGCTATTCGCTTGGCCCCAAACAATTACATTGAGGTGCAAAATTGGCTGAAGACGACAGGCAGATCGCAAATTGATGTGTATTTTTAACTAGGATGGGCATGGGCACGGGGCATGGGGCATAGTTAGTAGTTAATAGTTGGTAGTTAGTCGTTTCTCTAATAACAAATAACCAATGCCCAATGTCCAATGCCCAATGCCCAATTCCCAATTCCCAATTCCCAATTCCCCATTCCCCATTCCCGATTTTTATGATTGACAGAGAAGAAGTTCGGAAAGTAGCGAATTTAGCGAGATTGGAATTAACGCCGGAAGAAGAAGAGCAGTTTACTGGTCAACTTAACGGTATTTTGGATTATTTCGAGCAGTTGAGCGAACTGGATACGAGTAAGGTACAGCCGACAACGCGGGCGATCGATGTTAGTAATGTAATGCGATCGGACGATTTGCAACCTTTTGCTAAGGGAGAAAGTATTTTGGAGGGAGCCCCCGATCGCGATGGGGAGTTTTTTAAAGTTCCTAAGATTATGTAGGGTTCCCCCTACGCAGCTAACTGAGGAACATCCCTTGAGGGGCGGGCTAGCAATGCCTACCCCAAAAGCCGATTAAATTAACTGTCGAACAGGTAATAAGTAAGCCCGGTA
Source organism: Microcoleus sp. S13_C3 (assembly GCF_036700905.1). Taxonomy (NCBI): domain Bacteria; kingdom Bacillati; phylum Cyanobacteriota; class Cyanophyceae; order Oscillatoriales; family Microcoleaceae; genus Microcoleus; species Microcoleus sp. S13_C3. Next base: position 3,545 of record NZ_JAUBPT010000265.1, read on the forward strand.
GAAGCCACCCCACAAGCCGATTAAACTGATAGAAACCCAACACAATATCGCTCATAGCGATCGATCTTTAAAGTTCATTCTTGGGGTGACAAATAGTCATGTATGTATTAATTGGTGGAGCAGGAATGATGGGGCTGGGTCTAGCCCAGCAGTTATTAAAAGTCGGTCATACGGTTGCAATCCTCGATGCCGACCCGCTGGCCTGTCGTTTTGCTCGAGAAAAAATCGGAGTGATGGCATTTGAGGGCAGTGCGGTGAGTACAACGGTGCTTCTGGAAGCGGGAATTAAACAAGCAAACGCCGTCGTTGCTGCACTCAGGGACGATGCACTGAATTTAGCGCTGATCACCCTATCTAGGAGCTATGGCATTTCCCATATTGTGGTGCGAATGCGCGATCGCGAATTCCTGGAAGCCTATCGACTTGCCGGAGCCAGTCACATCATCAACACTATTGATTTGGCAGTTGCATCAATGGCGAATGCGATTGAATATCCCCAAATCGAGTCGATGATGCACTTTGAACACGGGCAAGTCGAGGTACTAAAGCTGCCAGTTCCAGGCGATTGCAAGGTGGCAGGTCACACCGTTGCTCAAATTGCTCAAGACCCTCGTTTTCCAAAAGGTTCGCTGATTATTGGTTATCAATGCCATGCCTGCGCCAATCTGGAGATTCCGAACGGCAATACTGTTCTAGAAGCAGGTTCTACCATTCTCGTCGTCACCCGTCCAGAGCTAGTTCACCAAATGATTGATTACCTCGGCATTCGCGCTAGTCATCTGCCAACGTTAGAAGTTTCTCATCCAAATCTTTGATGTAAGGATGAACCAGATCCTCTGGGACAATTCGCTTGCGGAGGGCATCGCTAACTGCTCCTTTTTCTGCTAGAAGCAATCGCCGCCGAATCGTATCTAGCCCGCTGCGATCGCCATCTAGTTGCCCGGCCCGATGTTTATTGTAGAGATCGCGCAGCACTCGCTCAGAGTGTGCTACTCGTGCTTGATATGATGCCCATAACTCCTCGTAAACTGCCTTCGGTAACACGCCAGATTTCAGCAAACTATCTAGCTCATCTTGAGCCGCTTTGGAAGCGATCAACTGAATCTGTAACTGCCCAGCTTCCTGCATTACATCAGAAACACGGCTAATTTTTAGTCGTTTTACTATCCACGGTAAACTTAATCCCTGTCCGACCAAAGAGAATAAAACTGCACCGAACACCAGGGCAATGATGTTATCCCGTCCTGGTAGGGTCAAGGGAATCGCAACAGCTAAGGCCATTGAGAGAGACCCTTTAATATTCCCTAAAACCAAAATGTGCTGCCAGCGTAGCGGAATGGGGCGATCGAACCAACGCAGCCCCGCTAATAACAAATAGACCGAGAGAATCCGTCCCAGTTGATAAGCCAGAATGACGAATAAAATGGATGGCAAAATTCTCCACAGCGTCAGCGGGTTAATTTCAATTCCAATCAGCAGGAAAATAAACGTATTGACGCCAAAACCAGCGTATTCCCAGAAACTCAGCAAGGTAATCCGATCCGAGGCAGACGAACTGCGAGGCAGCCCAAGGTTGCCAAAAACAAGTCCGGTGATGACCACCGCCACTGCGCCCGATACGCCTAAAAATTGTCCGATTTGGAAGGTTCCCAATGCGAGAGCGACGGTTAGCAAAAGGCTACTCAACGGATCGTTTAAGCGAACAAATATCGGCACGCTCAAGTAACCTAAAACACCCCCGACCACTGCCCCACCTAATGCAACCACGAGCAGTTCCTTCACGCCTTGTATAGCTGTGAGAGAGCCTGTCGAATAAATTACCAAAACCAAATTAAATGAAATTAGAGCAGCCGCATCATTGAACAGAGTTTCTCCCTCAACAATGGTGGACAATCGAGAAGGCACACGGATCTCTTTAAAAACCGCAATCATCGAGACTGTATCAGTGTTTGCCAGAATGACTCCGATCAGCAACGCTGGAATCCAGTCTAGCCCCAGCCCAAATTTAACCAGAACAGCGATAATTGCTGAGGAAAAGATCGAGCCGGGACCCGCCAGCAGGGCGATCGGCTTAAAGGTGCTGCGGAGACGGCTGATATCAGTATTGATAGCTGCTTCAAAAATCAGAATTGGTAGGAAAAGATTTAATACTAAAGAGGGGTCTAAACCAATTCGACGCGACAAGAGCTCCGTAATGGGCAAGCCTGCTAACACTAAGCCCGTCACATAGGGAATTCGCAACCGTTGGGTTACGAGTGCAACAAAAGTTGCAATCAGCAGCAGAATGATCAAGATGATGACCAATTCAGGAATGGCTCCTGCAGTTTGGCTATTTGTAGCAGGATTGCTGCCCAAGGGAGGTGCTTGCGCTACAATCGACTCGATCGCCGATACTCCTCTCATAAACTGGTTTTCCTCAAAGAAATTGACAGATTAACTACCGTTTTAGTCTACACGAGACGGTTCACTCTGCTGTAGACGTAACTGCAATTTATGTGGTGTATTTCGATGAATGCCGATGAAGCTGAAACAGGATTTCTGGGTTGGTTGGGCGCTCTGAGCGTTTTTAAAGTGCAATTTTTTTGGTAGATATGGATGATTTCCTAACCATTAAAGGATGCTAATTGCTCTTAATTGTGCTGGTTTTTAATTTTTTTTAACAGTCTCTTCTGAAGCATTGCCGACCCGATCGCGGTTGCCGCTAAGGATCGCGAATTAAATAACTTACAATTTTAATTGTTATTGTGGGATGGGCGTCCCGCCCGTCCAAAAAGGACG
>NZ_JAUBPT010000266.1:0-6283 GCF_036700905.1 Microcoleus sp. S13_C3
TACAATTATGAGTTAGCTCTAGGGGATTAAATTTAAAACCTCTAATTATAACATATATTTTTTTTGCAAGAGGTCTATTAGCTAGCTTTTTGAGTCGTCGCCCTCTCGCGTATCATTTGCATGACATTTTATCTACAGGTCATTTCAGCCCAACTAACTTAAAAGTAGCTGTAACTTTGGCTAATCCCTTTGCACCATTGGTTATTGCTAACTCCAAAGCAAGTCAGGCTGCTTTCCTCGAAGCAGGAGGACGCTAGGACATAATCGATGTCGTCTACAATGGCTTTGAACCTGAAGTCTATCAGAGCGCTCTAAAATTAGCCAACTCAAGACACAGCTAGAACTTGATGGGCAATTTATCGTCGGTCATTTCAGCCGATTGTCACCTTGGAAAGGTTAACATATTTTAATTGAAGCACTTACCTACAGTCCCAAAAATGTAACAGCTATTTTAGTGGTGATGGGCTCTTGGGTGAGCAGGATTATGTCCAGCAATTACACAAACAAGTGGCAGAATTAGGACTTGAAGATCGAGTTAATTTTTTAGGCTTTCGTTCAGATATTCCGCAGTTAATGGCAATTTGTGATTTAGTTGCACATACCTCAACCGCACCCGAACCTTTTGGCAGAGTTATTGTCGAGGCTATGCTGTGTGGTAGACCTATAGTTGCTGCTCAATCTGGATGGGCTATTGAATTAATAGAGCCTGGGCATCAATGGCTTTTTGGTTCCTCCCGGCAAGCCACACCAACTCGCAGAAGTTATTAATACCTGTCATAACCCACCTGAGTATAAGATCGCGATCGCCCAATCTGCCTACTATATGGCTAGTCGGCGTTTTCACCAGACCAATATCGATCGGCCGATTGCGGATTTGCTGAGCAGGACTTTTAGCTGAGTTGTCCTAATGTATTATGAGTTATAAGCGATTTTTCCCAAAGTCTAATAACCTCCTGTTCGCTCCTTTTTACGGATTTATAACTGCGAGAGTTTGCCGAATCTCGCTCGATCGCCTCGCCGTATCTGCCACATTCAAAGCGTACAAACTACTGGCATTATCCACGTACAAAGGCGTACCGTTTGACAAATATTCCAACACCATATCGGTGTCTTTGGCAAACAAACCGCGCCGCGTTCCTACTTTGAGGTTGCGCCGATTCTCTCCCTGAATTAATTGACCGGATTCTGGCGTAAAAACCAGCGTTCCTGCTTCTCCGTAGATGGTAAAAATGTTTTCCGACTGCCAAAAAGTCTCTCCTTTTCCATAAACAGCTTCAGCGACAAGGCCATTGGCAAAGCGCAACTGTGCATTGCACAAACAAGCTTTGTAGAAATCCGGCTGACTGTCCCAAAATTGAGCTTGACAGTTAACGCTTGCCACTTCCCCGAACAAATCAGTAAATCGGTGCAGTCGCGACAGTGCACCAACTAACGGAAAGCCAAAGAGGGAATGTTGATAAGTCCACCGCTGTGGCGCTGAGTGTTGAGGACTCATAGTAATGTAGCGGGCGTAAAAAACTTTACCGACTAATGGCAAAGATTCTTTGATCGCTTGGTGCAAACCGCCTAACAGTTCGATGTGTTCGATGTGGAGGAGTTTTTGCTTTTGGGCGGCAAGTTCGATCGCCCTTTCTGCTTCAGATACGTTTAAAGATAGAGGATATTCCACCACAACGTGCTTGTTACTTTCTAGCGCCGCCAGGACGATCGCCCCGTGATCCCGGTTCACGGTACAGACAATCACCAAATCTAAATCGTCTCTTTCTACCAGCTTGCGCCAGGAAACCGCAGCTTCGGCCCCGAATCCTTGACAAAATGCTGCGGTTTTCTCCGGGGAGTGGCCCGCAACTGCTACCAAGTTCGATCGCCCATCAGCTTGAATTGTCTCGGCCCTCAACTTAGCTGCAAAACCAGTACCCACAATCCCCACGCGAATTGGAGAATTAACCGAAAAACCAAAGCGAGTATCAATATTAGTCATGGGATTTGAGATTTAAGATTTTAGATAGTTACAGACTTGCGGTGCAGGACTTTAGGGTTTTATCGCCCCGATTTTAAGCTGTGGTTGTGGTGCGATTTATTCGATCGAGCCTTCAACACCCAAGTCTTGATGCGATTCTAACTATACATTTCAACGCCGGCGGGGACTTGCCTTGCAGCCAGTCTTGCTGAAACTCGATCGATACACCGCATACCAACAACCCAGTTTTTGTGTTGTAGGGCTCAAAATAGGATTTTTCCTAGAAACCCGGTGGTTTAGCGCAAGTCTTGCGGCAACAGTATCACAAGGCTGAACCCAACATAGGTATAAGTAATAAAGATGAAATTAGAAAAAATTATAACTAATCCCATTCAAATTTTTTGTAAATAAGTGTTGCAACCTTGCTTCTTTCCCCTACTATCATAGAGGGAACAAACCTAAGAGCTCACCTCAAAGCTAATAGAGCCTTGAAGGTTGCATTAGGAAAAATTATAGATCTTGTTGAATTTTTGAGAGGATTAGTGCATGGCGACTTACAAAGTTACCCTCATCAGCGAAGCCGAAGGAATTAACCAGACCATTGACGTTGATGACGATACTTACATTCTTGATGCTGCTGAAGAAGCAGGACTCGACCTTCCCTACTCTTGCCGCGCTGGAGCTTGCTCCACCTGCGCCGGCAAAATCACAGCAGGCAAAGTTGACCAATCCGACCAATCTTTCTTAGATGACGACCAACTCGAGGCCGGATTTGTCCTCACCTGCGTCGCCTATCCCCAGTCTGACTGTACGATCGAAACTCACAAAGAAGAAGAGCTGTACTAAAAAAGGACGTTCCGCGCGATACCTTAGGAAACCTGGTTTCTAGTTTCCAGGATTAAGCTGAAATACGGCAATTATGTTAAGAAACCGGGTTTCTGTGTCTAAGACTGAAACAAGCCGCCAGGAGCAATTGCTAGGATGATATTTTCCTAGACTTTTAGGTAATACTCATGACAATTGGTGTAGACTGAAGTAGCCTGCATAAAACCATCAGTAATGATGACTTGGACTTTCTCTCACTTCTCTCAAGCTTTCGCTTGAGAGCATCTCTGTAATCCTTGCGGTTCGAGGTTGGTCAAAACCAGTGAAGAATACACCTCCAAAATTTGTGCAAAATACGGTGAGAGCCATAAAAGTTAGGTGGCTCTAAAATTTTTCACTGCCCCAACTGTGGTTAGGGATGAGAATTAAATAAAATCCACTTTTCATGACTGTTGTGGGATGGGCGTCCCGCCCGTCCTTTCTGGGCGGGCGGGACGCCCATCCCACAAGAAAAAAGGGAAATTATTTAATTGACGCTCCTTAGAAAACACCCAGTTTGAGTAGCGCTTTAGGGATTTTCCTTAAAGCTTTGTGGGATACCACCATGCTCTGGGACCTGTCTGATGAGTGTGCTATATTTGGATTCTCTCAGGTTTTCGGAGATTGTCTGGATTAAAAGTATCAGTCTGTCACTCCCAGCTATAAATTTCTAACTGTTTTAGCAGATAGCTGACCAAATAATTTTAGATTTTAGATGGCAGATTTTAGATTAACTGTGAAACCAATCTAGAATCCCAAGTCTAAAATCTAAAAGTTTTACGACTGATATTTAGTCTCGCGTTGCGCGGACTTTGTTTGTGTAGTGCCGATGATTTAAATCGCCGACTTTAGTAGGTATAAGTAATAAAGATGAAATTAAAAAAAGTGATAACTAATCCCATTCAAATTTTTTGTAAATGAGTGTTGCAACCGGGCTTCTATCCCCTACTATCATAGAGGGAACGAACCTAATGCCTAACCTCAAAGCTCATAGAGCCTTGAAGGTTGCATTAGGAAAAATTATCAATCTTGTTGAATTTTTGAGAGGATTTAGTGCATGGCAACTTACAAAGTTACCCTCATCAGCGAAGCCGAAGGACTTAACCAGACCATTGACGTTGATGAAGATACTTACATTCTCGATGCTGCTGAAGAAGCAGGACTTGACCTCCCCTACTCTTGCCGCGCTGGAGCTTGCTCCACCTGCGCCGGCAAAATCATATCAGGCACTGTTGACCAATCCGACCAATCTTTCTTGGACGACGACCAAATCGAGGCCGGAATGATCCTCACCTGCGTCGCCTATCCCCAGTCTGACTGTACGATAGAAACTCACAAAGAAGAAGAGCTGTACTAAAAAGGGGGCCGTCAGTCATCTGCTCTAACTCCAAGCTATTGATTAATAGCAGTTTGATGCGATAGCTGACCGAATAATTTGAGATTTTAGATAGCAGATTTTAGTTAGCTCGTAAAATTTAGCCTAGAATCTAAAATCTCAAATCTCAAAATTTTAGGACTTGCGCTAAAGATTCGGAAAAATCCGGCATTGAGATTGCATTGCTCCTGCTTGCATTCGATAGTTTTTACGCAAGTCCTCACTGAATTTTGGGAGTTTAATTTTATGGTTGCCAAAATGTAATGTTATCGCCCAGCGGCACAACTTGAGTGCCAGGAAAATAAAAGCCCAGAATTTGAGATCCATTCCAGCCCAAATTAGCCAAATTGTAAGAACCAGTCTGACTCATTCCCACCCCGTGTCCGAAACCGCCTCCGACAAAAGCATAACCGTTGAGAGTTTTGTCGGGATTGTAAATTGGTTCGAGGTAAAAAAGCGTGCTAATCGGCGGGTAAAAAGCATTGCGAATCTCGTCTTTGTCGATATCAATCGGGCCCAAGTCAGTTTGAACCTTCATTTTCAAAACTCGACCTGCGGGCGACCTTTCTACCACTTCCACCTGAGTGACAGTTTTCAAATTAGCCAGCGGGTGCTGTTTCTTCTGAAGATACTGTTTGAGAAATCCACCAATTGCCGTCAAAGAAGCAGGTTCGCGCCACCGAAAAGTGTCTTCTTTTTCCTCATTAAACCCTTTTTGCAAACTGATAAAGCGGCGGAAATTGTTTTCGTCAGACAAACTCTGCTTGGACAAATCCCAAATATTATTAGGCGAATCGACGATCGATCGCAAATATGGACGTTCCGCACCCTGCCACACATCGCTAAAAGTCGCTGTCACGCCGCCGCTAGAGGCGGAATAGAGCGCGTCTACTAGCTGATTTTCGTAAGTTAGAACCAAACCGCTCGTTTGGGCGATCGCCTTATCACTTTGCGGGTAAACCTCCGTCAAACCCTTATAAACTTGACAGTTAACATCAGCGCACAACTCATAATTATCCACAGCAAACCGACGCAAATTTCTCAGGGCATAGGTTCTCGCTAAAATAGTTTGAGCGACAATCGCAGCGTAAGGCGAAAAAGCCCCAATTTCGTGAGGAACAACACCCCGCAAATAAGTTTCGGTCAGCACTTTATTCACCAAAGTATAAGTGCCGTAAGAATTTTTTTGCAGGTGCAAACTGCCGCCATAACGGTGAGTTTGTTGAATTGCTTTTTCTGGTTCAGTAGCTGTGGCCTCTTGGGTGGTTTGTTCCAATACCTCAATCACATTTTTCCCGGCCGTCACATCCAACTCATTGCGGTTGAAACGAAAGCCGTTTAAAACCCAAAATGCCTGGGGTACTTGTTTAAAAACTTTGGAATCCAAAAAAGCTGTTGTGTTCCCTTGAGCTTGCAAACTTTGCAACAGCCAGCGCCGCACCAAAGGAGAGTTATAAACATCTCTTTTCGCCCAAACTTGCCAGCGCAAAGGTTGAGCAATTTCTACTTCTATTCCCTGGGCGCGCCACTGATTGGCACTGTCTTCCGCACTCTCGAAACTGCGGTGGGAGCTCAGAACAACTCGTTCTTCTACTAAGGGCGCTTCCAGCGGTTTCGGGGCTATTTCTAACTTGACGCTAGCAGCCGTTTTGGTTTCTATGCCTTGAGGAGTTTTGTAACGCAAAGTTAAGCTGTCGCCCGGTAATGCTTTCAGCGTCAGTTTGTCGGTTGCTTTGGTGCCAAACCGCTGCACTACGCCGATTTTGATGGGTCTATTTTGGGGAGTTTGGGCGTATCCCGCAGCGCTGAAAAGAGGCAACAGGCACAATGCGGTGAAAACAGTCCTAGAAATGCAGCTAAACCATTTGTAATTGGGAGTTGGAGGTGCTTGAGCGGACACAGTTATCTATCTCCCGATAGTTGAAATTTGGGGATTTTTGATTGTACGTTAGCACATTTGGCCGCTGCTATAGGGGAATTGCTGAAGATAAGCTGGTTTGGTTCGTTAAACCGATAGTCCGACAGGGGTTGAAACCCCTGCCTCAAAGCGAAAGTCCTCTCAAAGAGGACTAATGAATTATTCA
>NZ_JAUBPT010000267.1:0-6265 GCF_036700905.1 Microcoleus sp. S13_C3
CTTCGGCCCATCCCACAAGAGTTATTTTTTCTTGTGGGATGGGCCGAAGAGCCCGTCCTAATTATTTTTGCAAGAGGTCTAATTAAAACTATTATAGAGTAGCGGGAATTTGCCGATCGCACTGGGCTTGAGTCTGTCCCAAATTTTTCGCTGCTGAATTTACCAGGAAAACAGCTTGTAGGCTAACTGCCACAGGTACTCAGAAAAAAAATTATCAAAAAAATAAAAAAGTGCGATCGCGTTAGCAATTGCCGATAATTAGCCGCCCACTTATTTTGCACTTTTGGGCTGATTCCCGGTTGATGCGTAGATACCATGCCACCAAACCCAACATTTCTCCGAGAAACTGGGTTTACGAGGCCTCGTCCTAATTAAGATACAATAAGAACCACAAAGAAAGTGCGATCGACATTATTTGATAGTCAAGCTATGCAATCTACAACTCAGTCCGAGACAGAACTGGCGATGGAAGCTCCCAAACACGGATTGCCCGTTACAATCATTACAGGATTTCTCGGTATTGATTAATCCAGTTTACAGTGTTTTATAACGCCAAGAAAATCTCGACTATCTAGTAGTCGAAACAACCAGATTTTCCACAGCCGAGGGCATTACAGACGATTTCACTCACCCCGACTTTGCACTGCCCGTAGAAAGTAAGTAGAAAGTAAATTTATGGCTGTAGAAATAGCCAAATAAAAACTCTTTATTTTAGCTTGCGAATGGGAACATTTGACTCAGTTGATGCAGACAGTTATCGCACAACCTGCACTTACAGCCCAAGCTAGACTTGCCAACCCCCCTTTGGTAGCTAAAAACTTTCCTGGGAAATACGCTTGCAGACCAGTTGCTAGATGTCATATTACCCGAAAACACGAGCTATAAAATTGACCTATCAACTTTTAACTCAATAATTTTGTAACCCAATAATATCATGTCCGAGCGATTGACCATAATATCCCGGCCGGGCGGGTTTTTGAGATTGTCAATTATTGGCAGATATTGTTGGTGAACCCGCCCCTACCTGATGAAGGGTAATCGACCGGACATGATATAACTCTTTCTATTAATGGTAACGGGTAACGGGTAATCGGGCATTGGTAAGGGGTAATAGATGAGGGGCGAGCGGTAGTAACAAACAAAAAACAACAACTAACAACTAACAACTAAATGCGTATAATTGTTGAAGGCTGGCGCTTTTTGCCGCACTCCTACGCGATCGCCAATCAATTTCAGCTACTAGAAATGCTGAAATATCCCAATTTAGAACTTTTCCACAAAGATATCCCCTATCTAGACGAAAATTGGCAGCCAGCAACCGGTTTGTTAGATACAAATGCTGAAGCAGCAATAAAAAATATTCCCCACCCTTCGGCATCTCTACAAGCAGACGCTACCTTACGGATCTCAGTACCTTACAATTTTGCACCCTCAAATACCAAACGGACGTGCTTGTTTGCCACAACAGAATGGGGAATTCTGCATAACGAAAACTTTAGAATAACGGGCGCAGCTTCCCTCCGCGAAGGGCACAGCAACTCCGATATAATTATTATTACGCCTTCCCAGTGGTCGAAAACCGGATTTCTCCGCAGCGGTGCGAATCCCGATCGCACAATTGTCATCCCCTGCGGCATCGATCCGAATATTTACAAACCTTTAACAAAATCGGAACGCGAAGCTTTGCGGAAACAGCTAGGATGGGACGGATTTGTATTTTTGAATATCGGTGCAGGATCTCCAAATAAAGGCATCGATTTATTGTTAAAAGCTTTCGCCGTTGTAGTTGAAAGTTATCCCGAAGCCAGATTAGTATTGAAAGGAGAAGAATCAATATATGAGTCGGATTCTCTGATCGCTCAAAACATAGACGAACTGACCTTTGACGAAGCAGAAAAAGTTTTGCCGCGCATGGCTTACATAGGAGAAACACTGCCTTTTGCAAAAATGGCTCAACTTTATCAAGCAGCGGATGCCTACGTATCTCTTTATTTAGCAGAAGGATTCAATTTGCCCGCACTAGAAGCAATCGCTTGTGGCTTGCCGCTCATTTGCACTAAAGGCGGCCCGACGGATGATTTTACAACTCCAGACTTTGCTTGGCACGTCGAAAGTACGTTTCAGGAAGGTACTTCTAACGATCGGCCGATATTTCGCCTGATGCCAGATTTAGAACATTCGATCGCCTTAATGAAAAATATTATAGAACAGCCGGAGTTGTGCGATCGCTCTCGCGAAGCAGGCCCCAAATTCGTAGCGGCTGGGTTTACCTGGAAACACGTTGCAGACCAACTCCTAGAGGTACTTTTGCCAACAATTCGATCGCCAAATTGAACAGGGTGCGATCGAATTGTTGGCAACTTCCGATAATTAGCGCTGGTAACGCGCTGTTCGGAATTCATATAAGATACAATAAGAACCACAAGTTTAAGCTTCAGACCTTATTTGACATTCAAGCTATGCAATCTACAACTCAGTCCGAGACAGAACTGGCGATGGACGCTCCCAAACACGGATTGCCCGTTACAATCATTACAGGATTTCTCGGCAGCGGCAAAACAACCCTGCTCAACCACATCCTGACCAATCAGCAGGGTTTGAAAACAGCAGTTTTGGTAAATGAATTTGGCGAAATCGGCATCGACAACGAACTGATTGTCACCACCGACGACAACATGGTTGAGCTGAACAACGGCTGCATCTGCTGCACAATTAATGAAGATTTAGTTAATGCAGTTTACAAAGTTCTGGAACGTCAAGAAAATCTCGATTATCTGGTAGTCGAAACAACCGGACTTGCCGACCCGCTGCCAGTAGCAATGACTTTTTTAGGCACAGAACTGCGCGACCTGACTCGTCTCGATTCGATAGTTACAGTAGTAGATGCAGCCAACTACAGCTTAGATTTGTTCAACTCTCAAGCAGCTTACAGTCAAATAGCTTACGGCGATATAATTATCCTCAACAAAACAGATTTGGTTGAGGAAGCAGATTTAGATTTGTTGGAAGTTAAGATTCGCGATGTGAAAGAAGGTGCTCGAATTCTGCGAACAGTAAAATCGCAAGTTCCCCTGCCGCTAGTCCTCAGCGTCGGATTGTTTGAATCGGACAAATATTTCCAATCTGAAGAAACTCCTAGCAGTCACGACCATCACGACCATCACGAACATCACGACCATCATGACCATCACGACCACAGCCATCACGACCATCACGACCATCACGACCACAGCCATCACGACCACAGCCATCACGACCACTCCGACCATTTAGAAAATGACGGATTTACCTCAATTTCTTTCCAGAGCGACAAGCCGTTTTCTCTGAGAAAATTTCAATATTTCTTAGACAAACAACTGCCAACAAATGTGTTTCGCGCGAAAGGGATTATGTGGTTTGAAGAAAGTCCCAAACGGCATATTTTTCACTTGAGCGGCAAGCGATTTTCGATGGACGATGACGAGTGGAAAGGCGATCGCAAAAACCAGCTTGTTCTCATTGGTCAGGGTTTGGATACCGAGACTTTGCGATCGCAACTCGAAAACTGTCTTTGTATGCCTTCAACCAGTCGCGGTAAAGGTTTTGGGAAAAACTAACAGTAAAATATTCTACTGGTTCCCAGGCTCTGGCCTGGGAACCGATGTAAGCGAGGCTCTGCCTCTCTGGTACTTAGGAAGATAGGAGGCAGAGCCTCTGGATCTGCGTTACCAGGCCAGAGCCTGGTAACGAGTAATTACCTATTACCAATTACCGATTTCCCATGCGAGTCATCATCCAGCGAGTAAAATCATCTCAAGTCGAAATTGACGATCGAATTGTCGGCAAAATTGGCTGCGGACTTAACTTGCTTGTAGGTATTGCAGACACCGACACCGAAGCAGAACTCGATTGGATGGCTCGCAAATGCCTGGAATTGCGTTTGTTTCCCGACTCGGCCACGGATACCGGGCGCTGGGACAAGTCCGTACAAGACATCGGCGGCGAGTTGCTGGTTGTGAGTCAGTTTACCCTCTACGGGGACTGCCGCAAAGGTCGGCGGCCTTCCTTTGACAGAGCAGCGGCTCCTGAACGAGCCGAAATTTTTTATGATAAATTTGTCGAAAAGTTGCGCCAGAGCGGCTTAAAAGTTGAAACAGGCTTGTTTGGAGCGAGGATGCAAGTCTCTATAGATAATGACGGGCCGGTAACTTTGGTATTAGAGAGAGAATCAGGGTGAAATGTTGGCAAACAAAGCTCTCTGTGCTTCTTTCTTATTCCTTCTTCCTTCTTGGAGAAAATCAAATTTTCAGATTAACCGGGTTTCCTAACTGCTGTTGCGTAGGTTCTGAAGACATTGCAGTTAGCTACACTCTGCCAAGTCTCGATTCCACAATCTCTAACGGCCAAAACCCCCTCAAATAGCCAGTTATTAGATTGTCCACTCAGCGGGCTGGCAGCACCCTCCATTTTCCTCGCGATCGCCCCACCCAAATAACAGCTCAGAGTGCTTGTAGAGTAAGGCTTTAACCGCAATAAAACCAATCTTCCACAGCCAGCGCTTAGAATCAGATTCAGCAGCCAAAAACTGTTGCATGAGAGAGTGGAACACTGGCATCACTGCGATGATGTTTACTTCTCTAACATTCAATGTATAGAGAGTTGAATCAGCACAGCAAGCGAAACCGCCAGCAACTGCCACCTCACTCTCGGAGAAATGTCCTCGCACACCCGCTGTGCCCTACCACCCGATAAATGCCATGACTGTCAAAACTGCCACCACCGTCAACTGCAACAACGCTTCTGGCTTCAACTGCATTCCGGCTACCTCCAGCGAACCAAACGCCGAAATCAATACTCTTCCCAGCATCGATATCCTCGCTTTGGCTGACTTCGCCCTCAAAGAATTGCAAGCCGAAATGAAAACTGCCAGCCGCAGCGCTCAAGCAGTGGCGATGCGGATTGCTAAGGAAGTCGAACGGATTTGCCAAAAGAGCGATCGCATCCAAATTTCCGGCGAAGTTGAAGCTTGGCAAATCACCTTGGCTGAGCACCGGTTGCAAAAAACCCTGCAATACTACCGCCTCGGTTCCAAACAAGGCCGCGTCGAACTGCATTCTCACCTCGCGGCTATGATTTACCGCCATGTTGCTTCTTTCCGATCGAACTTGAACTTCCAAGCTCGCTACAACATGATTGAAGACTTTTTGCAAGGCTTTTACATCGAATCTCTGCGAGCTTTCCGCCGCGAACACCAACTCGATGTCACCTACCAGCCCCGCACGCAGCTAGAATTGGCTGAGTACATGGCTTTTACCGAACACTACGCCAAGCGCCAAATCGGCTTACCGGGCCGCAACCGCCAGCGCCTGATCGTGTTGCGCGCTCAAGGATTTGCCAAGGGCCAGCCTCCCGAAACTGCGATCGACATTGAAATGGCTGTAGAATCGGGCAAGGGAGAAGATGCGGAAATTTACAGCCGCTCTCCGGCGCTGCAACAAGTGCGCGAGCAAATGGTATCGGAAACTGTCGATCCCGCTGATGCTGTGCTGCGCGATCGAGTAGTCTCGGAATTGATCGCCTATCTGGAATCGCAAAATCAGCCAGAATGCGTGAATTACTTAACTTTAAAATTGCAAGACCTTTCGGCTTCGGAAATTGACCGCGCGCTCGGTTTGTCTTCCCGCCAGCGCGACTACTTGCAACAACGTTTCAAGTACCACGTCGAAAAATTTGCCCGCACTCAAAATTGGAAACTCGTCCACGAATGGCTGGGTGCTGATGTGGATCAAAAGCTGGGAATGACTTCGGACAAATGGGAAGCATTTCGCGCTCAACTTGCGCCCGAAATGCAGCAACTGTTAGAAATGAAGCGGAATCAAGAAAGCGACAAGGCGATCGCCACCGCGCTCAAATGCACTCCCAAACAAGTCCAAAAACGCTGGGCGCAAGTGTTGGAGCTGGCTAGCCAGACTCGCAACAGCAGCCAAGCTTAATTGGTACTCAAATATGAATGCAACTGTTTTCTTGAGACTGGAAAATGCGATCGGGTGCGGCATCTACACTGGACTGCCCGCCCCGGCGTCCGCTCTCAACTCAACAAGGGCTGCTACTAACTAAATTATCGCCGCTTTTTGGCAAATTCAATTTATTAAAACAACATTACTTTTTTTAATATCTTTCGTTCCCTGGTTAGGCCGGGGAATTTGTTTTTATTAGTCATTAGTCATTAGTCATTAGTCATTAGTCATTAGTTATTAGTCATTAGTCATTAGTCATTAGTCATTAG
>NZ_JAUBPT010000013.1:0-2142 GCF_036700905.1 Microcoleus sp. S13_C3
TAATGACTAATGACTAATGACTAATGACTAATGACTAATGACTAATGACTAATGACTAATGACTAATGACTAATGACCACTCAGGCTAATATTGATGTTAACCTGTCCCTACCCGAGATCAAACTGTCCCATGACACCCGATGCCTCCGCCGCAGCCGCTGCTGCCGCCCCTCAATCAACACCCGAAGTCAGCTTAGAGTTGCAAGTCCGACTCAAGACAGAAGACGGACAGCTACTGTTGTTACTACCCCCAGAAACCAACAGCGAACCCGCAACAGCCACGGCCTCGACTTGGACTGAACTTTGGCAACAGCTAAAAGTTAGGCTAAATGCAGGAGAAAGGTTTTGGCAGCCCAATGCCGAAGTACAATTGATGGCGAACGATCGGCTTTTAGATATCCGCCAACTACAAGAAATCGCCGATGCCCTCTCCGAAGTGGAACTGCAACTCAAACGAGTCCACACCAGTCGCCGCCAAACCGCCGTTGCCGCAGCTACAGCAGGCTATTGTGTAGAACAGCAGCCTCCGGTTTCTTCCCTGAATAAAGCCACTGCCGAAAAAGCGCAATCGCTGGCGGAACCTTTATATTTGCAGATGACAGTGCGATCGGGCGTAGAAATTCGTCATCCGGGCACCGTCGTACTTTTGGGAGACGTAAATCCCGGCGGCTCAGTCATCGCCGGAGGCGATATCCTAGTTTGGGGCCGTTTGCGGGGAGTCGTGCACGCCGGTGCCGGTGGCAACACCAAAAGCGTGATTATGACCTTGCAGATGGAACCGATGGTGATTAGGATTGCTAAGTATGTTGCCAGAGGCCCAGAAACCTCACCGACTCAGTTTTTCCCGGAAGTCGCCTATGTGACGCCCCAAGGGATTCGGATCGGTAGAGCCTCTGATTTTGACAAATCGCAGTTAGTCGGGGGTAATGGTTAGTTGACAGTTGACAGTTGACAGTTGGCAGTTGACAGTTGGCAGTTGACAGTTGGCAGTTGGCAGTGGGCAGTGGGCAGTTGGCAGTTGACAGTTGACAGTTGACAGTTGACAGTTGACAGTTGACAGTTGGCAGTTGACAGTTGACAGTTGGCAGTTGGCAGTTGACAGTTGGCAGTTGGCAGTTGACAGTTGACAGTTGTTAGTTGACAGTTGTTAGTTGGCATTTGTTAGTTGTTACCAATTAGCAATTACCAATTAGCAATTACCAATTACCAATTACCAATTACCAATTACCAATTACCAATTACCAATTACCAATAACTAATCTAAAAATCGCTTATGGCTCGCATTATTGTTGTTACATCAGGGAAGGGCGGGGTAGGAAAAACCACCTCCACAGCCAATCTCGGCATGGCTTTAGCTAAGCGGGGGCGCAACGTTGCTGTAATTGATGCCGATTTCGGTCTCAGAAATTTAGACTTGCTGCTGGGCTTAGAAAATCGGATTGTTTACACGGCATTAGAAGTTCTCGCTGGAGAGTGCCGATTAGAGCAAGCTTTGGTGAAAGATAAGCGGCAGCCGCGCTTGGTGCTGTTGCCGGCTGCCCAAACTCGGATGAAAGATGCCATCAGCGCCGAGCAGATGAAGCAGCTTGTGGGGATGTTGGGACCAAAATACGACTATATTTTGATCGACTCTCCTGCTGGAATTGAACAAGGCTTTCAAAATGCGATCGCCCCGGCTCAAGAAGGCATCATTGTCACCACTCCCGAAATCGCTGCTGTCCGCGATGCCGATCGAGTCATCGGGCTGCTGGAAGCCAACAACGTCAAGAAAATCAACCTGATCGTCAACCGGATCAGACCCGCAATGGTGCTGGCAAATGATATGATGTCGGTGCAAGACGTGCGGGAAATCCTCGCCATTTCTCTGTTAGGCGTCGTTCCCGACGACGAGCGCGTCATCGTTTCCACCAACCGAGGCGAACCATTAGTATTGTCGGAAACGGCCTCTTTAGCTGGAACAGCCTTCGACAATATTGCCCGCCGCTTAGAAGGCGAAAAAGTTGAATTTCTCGATCTAAATCCCCGTCCCGAAAACTTCTTTACTCGCCTCCGCAAGTTCTTAAATACTAAAATTATGTGATGTGCTTATTGGCGATCGATCTTTAACAGCAGCGACCGCATCACAAAAACTAGCCCCAATTT
>NZ_JAUBPT010000013.1:2242-47582 GCF_036700905.1 Microcoleus sp. S13_C3
TCCCCCAGTGACACCAGTTCCCAAAAAGAATGAAACTGTAGACCAGCTCCAAACCTGACGGGAATCACTGATTCCCCCATCGAAAATCGAAAATCGAAACTCGACCGCATCACAAAAACTAGCCCAAAATTTCCCCCAGTGACACCAGTTCCCAAAAAGAATGAAACTGTAGACCAGCTCCAAACCTGACGGGAATCACTGATTCCCCTATCGAAAATCGAAAATCGAAAATCGAAAATCGTATAACGTTTTCTATGCCTAACCCTTGACAAATCAGCCCGACCCATGATACACACACTTCTCGAACGACTTTTCCCGCGCACCCCTGACAACAGCCGCGACGAGGTAAAACGGCGCCTCAAACTGGTTCTAGCCCACGATCGCTCAGAACTCAGCCCCGAAATGGTTGAGTCGATGCGCCGAGAAATTCTAGAGGTGGTATCTCGCTACGTGGAAATCGATACCACCGGGTCTGAGTTTTCGCTGGAGAGCGACCAGCGGGCCACAGCACTAATTGCAAATCTCCCGATCCGGCGAGTCAGACTCGAACCTCCACCGAGGAATTTGCCCGATAATTTGCCCGATAATTTGCCCGATAATTTGCCCCCGAATCGACCAGAGAATCGACCCGAATATGTACCGGAGTATGTAGTCGAAATTCTCCCCGACACTACGGAGTGATAGGGATTGAGCTTTTATTGTCAGGCAAAGAGTTCGATTCGAGCCGATCGGCATTTAAATTAAACTATAGCAACCGCTTTCGTCGGTTAGAAAATAGACTAAAATTAGTGGCCAGTTTTGCAGAGCGATCGCGCAGACTTTTGGGCCCAAACTGTACAGTTATACCTCCTTCATCAGGTCATCCGAGCGATCGAGTTAAATCGCATGAAGAAAATCGAAGTTGCTCAAGAGTTGGGAATCCGTCACAACACCATCGCCGCCACAAGTCGATGGTATTGCATCACAGGAGACTTCCAATCGGAGGGCATTGTGGAAACGGCCTGCTAATGGTCACTTGCATCACAAAACAGAGCCAAGTTGCGAGAGTTTGTCAAAATACACAAGCACAATAACCCAAGCTGAGATTACACAACTGTGGGAAGCAGGGCATGATTGCTTTGTACTCATACAAAAAAAATAATTAAGAGTTGTAATCCCTATTGACATCTGCACAGTTAGCTAATATTCTTATTATTTAAGATTTAAAATTCTCCAACTATTTCCAGCAAAAACTTAATAAAGTTTTCCAGTCCGCGCCTCCCTCCATAACCACTTCTAATTCTAATAAAGAGGAAGAGTCAACTACCCAGCATCAAGCGGAGTACCGCTATGACGTGGGCTTGCATCTGAGCTCCACCGCAATTCCGAGAATCTTTGCAGAATCTCAGCTTTAGTTTCACCGCCCGACACATTAGGGGATGCTGACAAGCTCCCCGTACTCGCCCAGTCTTGCCGGACGAGTAACGTTCTCATGGCAATATTTCGCGCACCCACCAAATCAGCATGAAGCTCGTGCCCGCAACATTCACAGCGAAACAATAGCCCTTTTTTAGGTCTATTTGCTACCGAGGTGTGTCCACATTTTGGACAGCTTTGCGAGGTATAATTAGCTGGGACTTTAGTAGCTAAAGAGCCGTTCAAATTAGCTTTGTAGTCAATATAGCCGTGTAATTCGGCAAACGACCATTTAGCTTTATTTCGATTAGCTCTTCGCTGTTTTCTGCTAGCCTTTTTGCCCGAATTGGACTTGGTTCTATCCCGTATTCCGGTGAGGTTTTCTAGTCCAATTAGGGTGTTACGTTTGGCAATATCCTTACTGATCTGGTGGTTTACATCAGCGATAAACCGTCTTTCTCTTCCCGACAAAGCAATTAGCCTGCGCTTTGCCGAACGAGTGCCTTTACGCTGAAGAGTTATCCGTGCTTTGTGATAGCGGTTGGCTTTATGTCTAGCTTCTGAACCAGAGTAAAATTTAGACTTGTTTTGTAAGTCTGTTTCTACGGCTAAGTAGCGCATTCCCACGTCAACGCCAGAAATTCTGGTTATTTTCAGTGGGTCGAGTTCAGGGGTTTCTACCTCAATACTTACCATCAAATAGTAAACTTTAGAGGAACGCTGATAGACAATTTTAGCTGCTCCAACCTTGGAACCATTGGCAATCAAATCTAGATGTTTGTTGTAGCCCTCATACGAGACTACTATTCTACCAGCTAGGGTGATAATACTCACCCTTTGCTCGGATTTAAACGAGTAATCGCGTTGATAATTTAAGGTACAGGTTCGAGAGATATATTTAGGAGGTTGGTCTAGTCCTTTGTACCGTTTCTTGGTGTACCCTTTAGCAATACCATCGTTAGATTGTTTTACTTTAGTCCAGAGAGTTTTGTAAGTTGCCGAAACTTGTCTTGGTACATTACAAGCCATCTGAGCACCGAGTCCAAATCGAACTCGCAATTCATTGTAGACAGCCTTTTGCAACTTAGCGCCATTGCTGGTTTTGTTCGCATCAAAAGCAACTCGCGAAGTATGATTCAAGGCATCGCGATAAGCCAAGGTAGTCTGAGACACCAGAGCTTTTTGCTCGGCATTCAGGTTTAGCTTTAACTTGGCGGTGATTATTTGAGGCATTACTTTCACGAACTCTGGGAAAATTCTATCTCGTGAAGACACCAAAAGCAAGTGGTGTAGTAAAAATCATCTGTTCGCTCATCGACCGCCCCTCACCCTTCCGACACATAAAGTCATCGGTTTGGTTCGGGGCGGCTCTCTTCGCTCACGCCAATTCCTCCCGACGCTCACCTGGGTACAGGTAGAGCGCGGGACTCCTTTGGGTTTAGTTGAAAAAATTTCACCCGGTCTCTCAGAAGTATTCATAGGACTCGGATGGGACGTTAAAGCTACAGACACGGGTTCTGACTTTGACCTAGACTCATCATTGTTCCTCTTAGGTGCTAACGAAAAATTAATTTCTGACAACCACTTCATTTTTTATAACAATCTCACAAGTCCAGATCCCGACAAATCAGTGCAGCACCTGGGAGATAATCTCACGGGGGCGGGCGAGGGGGATGATGAAGTTATCAAAATCAACCTCAAAAAAGTGCCTAATGATGTCCAAAAAATTCTTGTAACTGTAACCATCCATGAAGCACAGCAACGCCATCAAAATTTTGGTCAGGTGCAAAATGCCTTCGTGCGGATCGTTAATGCCCAAACACAACAGGAAGCTGTTCGCTATGACTTGGTAGAAGATTATTCCATAGAGACAGCACTGATCATGGCCGAACTCTACCGGAAAGACGGCGAGTGGCGTCTCAATGCAGTGGGATCAGGTTATCAAGGTGGTTTACAAGCATTACTCGATCGCTATAGCTAATATCATTTCCGTTTAATTTGGAATTATATCCGATCGACTTCCGTAGGGGCGGGTTCACCGACAATATTTGGCTAAAACCAACAATCTCATAAACCCGCCCCGTCCATACAATTCCGATACAACCGGATTTGATATAAAAAGGTAAAACACATGGGAATTAACCTACAAAAAGGACAGCGCATCTCGCTTTCCAAAGAAGCGCCAGGGCTAACAAAACTGATGTGCGGATTAGGGTGGGATGTGGCGAAACGCTCCGGTGGAGGTTTGTTTGGGGCTTTTAGCAGTGCTCCAGATTATGACTTGGATGCCTCAGTGATTTGTTTAGATCAAAATGGCAAAGTGAATAATAATGCCAACATCATTTATTTTAGCAATCTCTCCCACCGTTCAGGAGCTATTACACATCTAGGTGATAATCGCACAGGGGCGGGAGACGGGGATGACGAGCAAATACTCATCGATTTATCTCGGATGCCTTCGGAAATTGTAAAACTGGTTTTCACAGTTAACATTTACGATTGCACGGCACGTAAGCAAGACTTCGGACAAGTTCAAAATGCGTTTGTGCGTTTGGTTAATACGTCTAATAATCAAGAACTCGCAAAATACAACCTATCAGGTTCTGAATACAAAGGCATGACGGGGATGCTGATGGCAGAAATCTACAAGCATAATAATGAGTGGAAAATGGCAGCCATCGGTAACGGTGTTAAGGTTAATGGGTTACAGGAACTTGTGAAAACCTATGCTTAACAACTCGCTCAATACCTAGATGCTTTATAAGTAATTGGACAGAATTAATTACACACTGATTTTTTGCTGATTCTTTACTAGACAAGGCTTGTAGCCCAAATTTTTGTGTAATTAATTGTGTCCTACTACTTACTTGCTGGAATCAGACACTGAATCAATGTCTCTGTACGATCGCCTAGACCTAACCAAACACAATCGCAAGCTAAAACTCCCCCTCTCTCAACGGCTAAACCTGACTAAACCCCCCAAACTCCGCTGTCAGGGCTGTCGTTCCCGTATCCAGCCTCAGTGGGAGTTTTGCCCTTCCTGTGGAATAGTTCTAATTGATAATGATAGCGATTTTCGCCGTTGCAGTTGGGTAGATGTATCAGGAATGGATGTCGCACCCGAAAATAAAGAAGCGATATTTTCCTTACTGATGGACGCTTTCTCCAAACTCTACGGCGCATTTAGAAGCGTCAAGGTATTTTTGACATCCGATCCCCCCGATCGCAAAGAGTGGGGCGAAGATTTTACTCATGTTTATATATTCGTTGATAGCCAGCCGGTTGACTATCTCGGCGTGGCTAGCTTCAAATCGGGAATGGTTACAGATCGGGCGATTATTCGGATTGATCAAGTATTCTATGCTTCTTACAATGCCAGCCTTAGTCTCAATCAACTATCTAACTTAATTGCAAATACCATTGCCCATGAAATAGGACATACACTAGGACTCGATCATTCTGCACTTCCGACCGATGTCATGCACAATGGACTCGTTCATACTGTTCATAGCTTAATGCCTCCCTCATTTCACGCAGAGCAAATAAACTCAATGAACAATGCTATTCGCAGATATAAAGCCTTGAATAATTGATTGGCTAGAACCATAAAATAGCTGAATTTAGAGATCGAATTCCCCAGGATTAATGCCTACAGCATGGCAAGCTTCTTTGACAACCTTCTTTTCATCTTTGTCAAAATTACCATCCGCACCACCGATAATAATGCCAATTTGGATGACGGCACGACCTTGGTCTAGTTTTTTATTAAGTTTCCCTATCGCTTGGATAGCCTCAATTTTACCAAAATCGAAGTCTTGTGATAGCTTCTCACAATAAAAATCAAATTTTTGCTTCAACTCCGACGCCGGAAAAATTTGGAGTGTTTGATTGGAAATTATTAGAGCCGCCGTTTTTTGTCTTTCCTCTGTATTGATAGTGCCATCAGCAGCAGCAATCAATGCACATATTGCCATTGAGGCATCAGCAAAATCATTGTTTTTAAACTTGGAAATATTGGTTTGCAGAGAATCATTGATTTGTGATACGTTCTGCTTTAATTTCTCCCAGAAAGTCATTTTTTCTCCTGTTTGGTGAATGAGATATGATGTTTATGACCGGAGTCACAGTAATCTAAGCTGCTCTTAACTTGCCAAGCAATTGCCAGGCCCTGTAAGACCCTTAAGTTGATGAATTACACTCCTGTAGTGTATCATGGTTCTTGAGGTTTTAGATTAATCAAGTCTATCTTCATAACTAATCGCTCTTTCACAGGTTTTTTCGTGGTCTATCTTACTTAATAATTAATCGCTCTTTCCAGAGTATCTTGTAACTGAAGTTCTAACGGTCGGTCAGAGCGAATTTTCAAACCCGGTAAATCGTGTTTGACTAACGTTTTGTCGCCGGTTTCAGCAGTTGCCAACGGCCAGAGCACCCAGCGGCTGCCAGGGGAAAGAGTGCTTAAACTTGCAGAGTTTTGAGTCAACCAAATTATCGGCAGTTTCGACCGATTATCGATCGCATCTTCCCCAGCATTAACCGCCGCTAAAGTTTCCAAAACTACCCGGTTCCCCGATACGAGTCCAGTCCCGGCAGTCCAAAGTTTGACGTTTAACAGGCGCTTGCTAGCATAGAAGTAAAGAGACGCAGCTACTGTCACGGCTCGTTCAAATTCTTCTGGCTGCCACGCCGCAGCGCTGTCGAGAGCAATAATAATTTCTTGACCCCCGGCTGCAACTTCTAACTCTCTCACCCGCAGTTCTCCGTAGCGGGCACTGGTGCGCCAGTGAATCAGGCGGGTGGGGTCTCCGTGACGGTAAGGTCTCAGGTTGCGGGTGAGACCTTCTGTGGCAGTTTGCGATCGACTGCGATTGTAAAATTGCGGGCTGTCTTCTTGACCGATGCGATCGATCAAAGGACAAGTGCTCAACGGCAAAACTTGTGGATACACAACCGCCACCGCTTTGACTGGGCGGCTGCGTCGGCACCAAAACAACCCTAAAGGTGCCGCCGTCCTCAAGTTTACCTCTTGCCAGCGATAGACGCCGCGCTGCCGGACTTCCAGATAGTATGTATGCCTGTATATACTGTTAGGCTCTATGACTTCGATGGGGCGGGCGACGGGTTCTCCCAATACAAACGGCAAGATGTCTATAACTTGCAACAGAGTCTTAGGTTGGCGGGCGCGATTTTCGATTTCTAGTTCAACGGTGATTTGATCGCCCGCACTCACCGGTTCGATCGGGCGGCGACGGACTTCCAAGGAACGGAGCGATTTTCCCGGCAAAACCGCAGCTACTCCCAACAGCGCTAAACCCCCACCGCTGAGCACGTACAGCCACCCAGACATTGTATTAGTCGCCGACCCAAAAAAGAAAACCGTCATCCCCGACAGCAGCCAACCCGCGTAGGCAGGGGTAACAGCACGATTTTCGAGCCAGTCGGCGATTTTGTGACCGATGTTCATAGGAGTTTAAATTGTTAATTACTCGATCGCCCCATCAAGCCTAATTGTAAAATATTCTCAGCATTTAACACCGAATTAGCTGCGAGCGATAAAATTAGAAATCGGGCATTTTTTCGCAATAAATCTACATTGACCCCCCAAAAAACGGATACAAGCCCCCGACACTCAGTCAGGGTCGATCCCCAAATTTTAGACTCTAGTTCCTGCTCGCAGATTAATCTGTCGAGTAAATCTAAAATCTAAAATCTAAAATCTAAAATCGATTGACTGGAGACCCAAAAATGAACCCATTAAACAATCCTACACCCCTTCGACCAGAGGCTCAAGCCCGCCGAACACCGCCCCCGCCCCCGCCCTTGGCTGCAACTCCCGCGCCACCTCCTGCACCAGCGCCGAGTGCGCCCCCCGCAGCCCAGAAGCGGTCTGTGGAGACACCCCTCAGTACGATCGAACAAATGGTCAGAGATGCCCATGCAGCGAGCGCTTCCGATATTCACATTCGAGTCGGCCAAGTACCTCGATTTCGGATTCGGGGCGTGATGCAAGTAGCAACTAACCACCCCAAAGTAACCCCAGAAATTTTTGAAAATTACCTAGCCGAAATTCTCACCCCCGAACAGCGAAAACAGTTTGCAACTACCAAGGAATTAGATTCAGCAATTTTTTACCCTGGCTTCGTGCGGTGTCGGCTAAACTGTTTTGATTCCCTCAGCGGCGGGGCCCTAGTATTGCGGTTGATTAGTTTGGAAATACCTACTATCGATTCCTTGAGGTTGCCAGAAGTTTTCAAAAATATCATTTTGCGATCGCAGGGATTAATATTGGTTACGGGGCCTACCGGTTCGGGGAAATCGACAACCGTAGCTGCGATGATCGACCACCTCAATCAGATGGAGCAAAAGCACGTAGTTACAATTGAAGACCCGATCGAATTCATTCACCCTTCTAAAAAATGCTTGGTCAGCCAGCGGGAAGTCGGCTTGCATACCCACGAGTTTCAGCAGGCTTTGCGGGCTGTTTTGCGGGAAGATCCAGATGTAATTCTGATCGGGGAAATGCGCGATCGCGTTACCATCAATACAGCGTTGCAAGCAGCTCAAACTGGTCACTTAGTATTGGGAACTCTCCACACTCGCAGCGCCATTAACGCTATCAATCGGTTGTTGAACCTCTACCCGCCCGAAGAACAACAGGCGATGCGGATTCAAATTTGCGATTCTTTAGTGGCGGTAATTGCCCAACTTTTGCTGCCAACAGTTGACAACCGTCGAGTAGCAGTTCACGATATTTTGGTGAATACACCTGCCATGCACGATTACTTGATGAAAGGTGCTGATGATGAAGCTTTCCGATTAATGGAGCATGATACTTACGAAGGAATGCAGATTATTAACCAGGGTCTTTACAAACTCGTGCTTGAAGGCAGAGTGACGATCGAAGAAGCAGCCAAAACTTCTCCCGAAGCCAGCGATTTAGACCGTCGCTTGCGAACCGGAGGCTACGATGTTGGGGACGCTCGTGGCTTTGAAGGCAGCAAAAAAGAACGCATTGTTCGCGCCTAGTAGCAGCACCCATACAGGGGTAGGCACAGCAGGACTACCCCACCCATCAAGTAACAAGATTTTCAGCAGACGAAAATATTTGATGAGGGCTTTTATGCGTATTTTTACTTAAAATCTCCCTTTAGTAAGTAACAAAAAATACATTTTAATTAAATAGTAAAATGCTATAATCAATGCCGAGTGTATTGTTAAGTTTTTTAAACCTAGACCCTACTTTACATAAACTTTAAAATTGCGTGAAAACTCGCAGGTTATTGCAAAGAAATAGTAAAGATATCTTCGGAGTATTGCCAACACTCAGCAATTTAAGTATATAGTTGTAGTGACCAATTTTGGACAGAGAACATTCCTACTGTGCCGATATTTGCCGATGGCAGAAGTAAGCAGGTTAAAAAAGCGCTTAATAAAAGTACAAGCAGAGCCGCTCGCGTGTCTTTCCAATTAAGTAGCTTTCCGTCGAAAAAATCCTAAAACCAAGCAGACTTTTAAAGATTCGGTTCCTCGATAATTTGTTTAACAACGCGCTTATCAGCAGCGGTATTTCTAGAATTTAAAGGAGAAAAAAAAGTGAAGAGTGCATTTAACCAAAGAGAAGTGTTTGAAGGTGCCAGCAAAGCGGAAATAATTGAGCGCATCCAGCAGCTAGTTCCCCCCGGTTCCCCGGAACCCCAAGATCCAGAAATCCTCGCGGCCTTACAAACTCTCACCGCACAGCTAATCGCAGCCTATCAAGCCGACGGACAATTAGAAAGCGAACCTTTTAGCGACGTGCGCGGTCGCACTATTCACCTATACGCATCCGCCTGCAGCAGCAAAATCAAAGGAAAAACCATCCTCATCACCGGTGGAGAAGGATGTGTCGGTCGTTTCTTAATCGCAAAACTCCTCGAATTAGGCGCAACTAAAATCATTTCCGCAGACAACGCCCGATGTGCAAACCCCGAAGAAAATCTCCCGCTTTTTACAAGAGTTGGTGCTGTAACTTTCTATGCCACCGACATTCGCAACCTCGACGCGCTCAAACACATATTTGAGGTAGAAAAACCAGCAATTGTTTTTCACCTAGCAGCCCAACGCCAACCCGGACTAGCTGAAATCAAAATCCGAGAAACAGTTACAACCAGCCTGTTAGGATGTAAACACATCATCCAACTCTGCGAAGAATACGGCGTAGAACACTGCATCTTCTCTTCTACAGGCAAAACATCTCGATATTTTACAACCGAAGTTTACGCCGCCTCGAAGAAGTTTGCCGAATGGCAATTTGCCAAAGCAGCTCAAGAAGGAGATGTGACTTACGGGATGGTTCGCTTTACTCATATGTTGGAAAATAGCTTGTTCTGCGAGCAAATGTCCAAAAAAGTAGAGCAAGGTAAAACTGTCAACGTTCACGCTCCCCACCGCTACGTAACTGCTCAAAATCTTTTTGAAGCCGTACATTTATTGCTGAATTCTCTGATTGTTTCCGTTCCCGGAAAACTGAAATTTGTTGCCGTAAGTAATCTCGGTTGGCCGACAGAAACCTTGGAAGTAGCTCTTTATAAAATTCTTGAATCAGGCAAAAATCTGCCGATTTATTTTCAAGGACTTTTGCCGGGATACGAAGAACCCTTTTTCCTTGGACAGTTTGACTGGAAAAAACCTACAGACATTCACCTCCTAATTAATGTGTTGGAAGATCCTTTTAGAAGTGTTAACGATGCGGGCGACATGGTGAGTGTAGAATTAGCTCCTTTTTCTTTGGGCGTGTTAGATAAACAAGTGTCGAAGCTGGAAAGCTTAATCATCGATCCAGATTTCCCCGAAGTGCAAATCAAGCACGCTCTTGTCGCAGCGGAAAAAGAAGTGATTGCTTCCTCTTTTGCGTGGAGTGCCCCCGAAGACTTGTTGAAGATTTTGCAGTGGGGAATCAATCCCAAGAAATTGCAAGGTTACGGAACGGAAATCGCTGACTATAGCGAGATTATCGAACTCCTCCTGCAAGGAATCTGCGGGCGACTTAACCAAGAAGTCTTGCACAGTGCTGGAGTTACTGCAGATGAGTTTGATGACTTAGTTGAGAGTCTTTCTACGCTGGATTTGATTCAAGCAGAAGTGGGATATTTGCGATCCGTGTCGAGATATCTCAGAGAATTTGCGGCCCCCGCACAGTTCACCACCAAAAAATCTGAACCTGTGGCTATCCCCGATGCAGCGTAGCTTGAACTTAGTTTTGAGTTGGGAGATTGCTTCCTGAGTGCCCACCCACAGGGGATGAATGAGTTATATCAATTCCGGTTGCAGGAGCGAAATGATTGTTGAGAGTTGACAGTTGATTGTTAACAGTTGACAGTTGACAGTTGATTGTTGACAGTTGAGAGTTGACAGTTGACAGTTGACAGTTGACAGTTGACAGTTGACAGTTGACAGTTGACAGTTGACAGTTGACAGTTGACTCGGTGTCGAAAAACTGAATGGTTGAGTGTTAACTCTTGACTCGATTTTATTTTCGGATGCAACTGGATTTGATGTTAAACATCGACTAAGTGTTTAGTTGATTAAAAATAGAACACCTAGAAACCGGGTTTCTTTTAGAAACCGGGTTTCTCCAGTCTGGGCTTGTTTGAGGTTTAATTAAATTCAGTGATTTAACATTGTCATAATTGACATGAGATGATATTATTTTCGACCGCACAACCGCACTCAAATTAATTTGTAGTGAGGACGCTAGTCCTAGTAGTTTTAGGAGGACTAGCGTCATCACTACAAATGTGAGAATGGTGATTTTTTGCGGGCATGATATGATGATACTTTAGATAGCGTGGCGCAGTGAGTTAACAAAGGTGCAATAAGATTAAATAAACTCAATGAACGCAACAAATAAAATTAAATTAAGGTAGTAGAATTGTGGAAATTAATCAGCTAATGTTCCTATTGATTGATGTTGTGCTATGGGCGATCGCCCTGATCCTTCTCATTCCCGTTGCAGTTCTATTTCTAGAATGCAGTGCAGCTTTCTTGTCCGGCGAGGGCGAGACAGCGGAAACTAAAGCGCCCCGCCCCAAAGTAGCAGTTTTAATTCCCGCTTATAACGAAGCTGCAGGAATTGCCGCCACCATCTCCACTATATTGCCACAGCTAAAACCTCAAGACCGCCTGTTAGTGATTGCTGACAACTGCACGGATGCCACGGCAGAAATCGCCCGTAACTGCGGTGCAAGTGCGATCGAGCGCCAAGACACACAACGCAAGGGCAAAGGATACGCGCTGGATTTTGGCTTGCAGTCGATCGAATCAGACCCCCCCGAAGTAGTCATCATGGTTGACGCAGACTGCATCTGTCAGCCAGACTCTATAGAAAAACTAGCCCGGGTTGCAGTTGCTGAACAAAGGCCAGTGCAAGCAACTTATCTCATGGAACAGCCACCAAATCCTACTCCGAAAGATTCCATTTCTGCTTTAGCATTTCTTGTGAAAAATTTAGTCCGTCCCAGCGGATTAAAACAGTTAGGATTCCCATCCTTACTCACAGGAACCGGCATGGCTTTTCCCTGGTCGATAATTCGATCGGTTTCCCTAGCAAGCAGCAATATTGTTGAAGATATGCAGATGAGTTTGGATTTGGCGATCGCCGGACATCCAACAGTATTCTGCCCCGAAGCAAACGTCACCGGGTGTTTGCCACAGCAGCAGCAAGCAGCCACAAGTCAAAGAACCAGATGGGAACACGGTCACATACAGACATTGTTAACTCAAACTCCCCGACTGACAGCAGCTTCAGTCGAGCAAAAACGTTTTGACTTATTGGCGATCGCCCTCGACTTGTCAGTCCCTCCCCTGTCGCTGTTAGTCGCTATCTGGCTAGCTGCTTTTGCCACCTCTTTACTAGCAGCAATTTTGGGAACATCTCCAATTCCAGCCGTCTTGTTAGCAGTACAAGGATTGCTGATTTTAGTTTCCATTGTCGGCGCTTGGGCAAAATTCGGGCGTGCCAATATTTCTGGCTCAACTCTTTTATCTGTACCTTTTTACATCCTTTGGAAAATCCCTTTGTATTTAGGTTTTCTCCTGAAGCGGCAAACTAAATGGGTGCGGACAGAACGCGATGTTTAATATTTAGATTGAGAATTTTTAACTGCCGATATCATATCATTTCCGGTAACACCGGAATGATGTTGACTGTTGACGGTTGACTGTTGAGAGTGAACAGTGAACTCGAATTTAGGAATGAGAATTAAATAAAATCCACTTTTCCTGTTTGTTGTGGGATGGGCGTCCCGCCCGTCCTTTCTGGGCGGGCGGGACGCCCATCCCACAAGAAAAAAGGGAAATTATTTAATTGACGATCCTTACTATTCCGATGCTAACGGATTTGATATCAGCCGATAAACACAGATGAACGCAGATAGAATTGTATCTGCGTTCATCTGTGTTTATCGGCGGTTAAAAAAACTTATATAAAAACTTAAAAAAAGTTCACTGCTTCACGGGAATTTCAATCACAAACTCAGCCCCTTCACCGGGCGCGGAAAAGCACATTAGCTTCCCGCCGTGTTTCTCTACTACAATCTGATAACTGATACTCAACCCTAAACCGGTACCTTGGCCCACAGGTTTTGTAGTAAAGAAAGGGTCAAATATTCGCGATCGTACTTCCTCCGTCATCCCCCGACCATTATCAGCAATATAAATTCTCACCCAGTTTTTGTCGCATACCTCAGTCCGAATCTCAATCTTTCGCTCAAAGATTGGAGATAAAGGATTTTCTAGTTTGGCAGTTGTCTCCGGTCGCCCAACTCCTAACTCCACCGCATCAATTGCATTGCTCAAAATATTCATAAACACCTGATTTAACCCAGAAGCATAACAATTTACCTCCGGCAGTTGACCGTACTTTTTAACTACCTCAATCCCATGTCCCACTGCATCCTTTTTCAACCTGTGCTGCAAAATTAGGAGAGTCGAATCAATCCCGGAGTGAATATCCACTGGTTTCATCTCGGCTTCATCCAGGCGTGAGAAATTCCGCAGCGACAGCACAATATTGCGAACGCGATCGACCCCAACCTGCATTGATTTTAGAATTTTGGGCAAATCTTCTTGAATAAAAGCGAGGTCAATATCTTCTGTTTTAGCAACAATCTCAGGATTAGCATTCGGATAAGACTCCTGGTAAAGCTCAATCAATCCCAGCAAATCCGAGCTATAATCGTTAGCATGGAGAACATTGCCATAAATGAAATTAATCGGATTATTAATTTCGTGAGCAACCCCCGCCACCAACTGCCCCAAAGAAGACATTTTTTCAGTTTGAATTAGTTGAGTCTGCGTCGAGCGTAATTCGGACAAAGTAACTTCCAATTGTGTCGCTTTTTCTCTCAATTGCCCCTCAGACAGTCGCAAAGCATCCTCCGCTAACTTGCGATCCGTAATGTCCTGTACCGTCCCAAATAACTTAATCACCTTACCGCCATCAAAAATAGCTTGCGCCTTAACATAAATATATCTGACAGCTCCATCAGGGCGCAAAATTCTCAATTCCAACTCGCAAGGATTTCCTAACCGACTAATCTGCTCTACGGCTTCTAACCACAACTGTAGGTCATCTGGATGAATTTGCTTCCTGTGTTCTAAAATAGTCGGTTCTGGTAGTTTAGGGTCAAGACCAAAAATTCGGAATACTTCCTCAGACCAAGTTAATTTATCCCCCTCCAAATCAAATTCCCAGTTGCCGAGGTGCGCCAGTTTTTGAGCTTCTTGCAGCTTAGCTTCTTTAGTCTTTAATTCCTGCGTGCGCTCTTCTACTCTCACCTCCAGCGTCCGCGAATAATCCTCCAACTGTTCCTTAGCCTCCGACAAATTAGCAACAAGTACGGCATTTTCTATAGAGATAGCAGCTTGGGAAGAAAGAATTTTTAAAACCTCCAACCTAGTTGGAGAAAACGCTTCAGTAGCTAAATTATTTTCCAGATAAAGGAGGCCTACGAGTTTGCTTTGATTCAGAATAGGAGTACAAAGCGCAGATTTCACTTGCTGCCTTTTAATATAGGGGTCATCTGTAAATAGACCTTCCCTAGCAGCCTGACTTAAAACTACATCAGAGTGCGTTTTTTCAACATAATTAATCATCGTTATTGGCAAAACCTCTGCAGGAGATACTCTAGGGTCTTGTTCAACTGCAACATCCGAAGACTCCACCGATGCCGCTGCTTTAATCCGCAATTTTCCTTTCTTGGGCATCAGGAGAAAACCTTTTTGGGCCCCAGCATTCTCGATCGCCATTTTCATTAACTTTTCTAACAACTTGTCCAACACAATTTCACTAGCTAGTGCTTGAGATGCTTTAACAACAGTTGTCAAATCCAATAAACTGCTGTGACTGCTGCTAGTGCTATAATTAGTGCTAGTAATAGTTCGATCGCCGCTGGGTCTTGCCGCCGATGCAGGGGGTAAAGACATCGGATACTCAGACTCCAAATGTTTTACCTTGGCGGTTGCTCCCCAGTAAATATAGCCGTAGTAAGCATCTATCAGATAACTCTCAGCCACTTTTTTTCGACCGTTAGCTAGATAAAATTCTGCCGCCCGTTCATTTGCTAGCGCTGCTTCGTGGATGTATTCATTCTTCGAGGATCCTGTCACCGCTCGATCGTAATACAGAGCCGCTTTTTCATATTGTCCCAATACTCGCGCTTTCTCTGCCTCTACTAAGTCATATTTGTGCTGATAATTTCCCGGAGAGTTCAAAGCCCAATGCTTCATTTTTTTCTGAAGCGAAGCAACTTTTTTCAAATGTTTTTTCTGTTCGACTTTTGAAGCTGTGGGATACAAAGCTAAGAGCGCTAGGGAATAGTAAAAATTGTGGATGGGAACATACATCGTAGACATCGCCCCCTCAGAATAATTTGATGCTGTCACCGCATTTTCAGCAGATATAGCATAATCTTTAAATATATAATTTAGCCACGTTTTATACAAAAACACTACAAATAATACTAAATAATTTTGACCCTCCCTTAATGCTGGCAGCATAGTTTCTTCATTAAACTTTTCGCCCGTCAATAGGCAAGGATTTTTTGTTTTACCTTGCAAATTTAAGACAACTTGCGCCCCAACTTTTGCTTTATAAATCATAGATTCATTCTGATAATTAACCAACATTTGAATATATTGACTCTGCTTAGTCTCCACAGAATCCAGAGGTTCGCCACTCAAAAATATATAATTGCTGTAAAAACTCGCACAATAACAAGCATTACTGATATCTCCCGTTTCTAGTCCGCTCTGAATACCCTCAAGTAAACCGATAAGACTTTCCCTGACCTGCTCAGACCAGTGACGGATAAAACCATTAAAAGTTAGTGAAACTTGAGAGTTGTGCAAGTTGGTGTGGAATCGTTCTAAAAGTGCCAGGGCTAGTTGACCGTATCGGTATCCAGAATTCATATCACCTAATACTGCACAGTGAATCAGCCCGTAACTTCCATACCCGTGACTAGACAGCGGCGCATTCCCGTACTTAAGAGAAAGAATAACCATCTTAAAGGAGATCAGTGGGAACATATCGGGTGCTGTTACAGAAGCAGCCGGACACATATTCGTTAAAATCCGTATAGCCGCAATTTTATGAATGTCAGTCATTGGTGGCAACTCAGCTAAATCCTCAATCCGTTTGTTTCCCACAGCTAATTTTGTCCGTATTAGCCCCATAAAAATATTTAATTTAGTTGGTTTTTGAGGGAGATAGACTCCCAGCATTTTCAAAGCTTTTAGAGCTATATCTAGCGAAGCTTGGGATTGATTTTGATTGAAGTAGAAACTAACTTTTAGCTCATAAACCTTGACTTTTTCGAGCAAATTTGTGGCGCGTAATATAATAACTTCTGATAACTGGAACGCTAGCTCAAAATCGGTATTTATATAGGACGATTCCAGCGCTTCGGTATGGAGTTCCATTATTAAATCGTAGTGACTCTGCCAAGCTTGTTCTGGTAGAAGTTCTAGACCTACATTAAAATATTTGAGTGCTGCTTCATAGGCGGCAGAACTCTTAGCTTTTTTGCCTGCTATGAGATTAAAGTTAGCTAGTTCATATCGCTGTTCATCATTTGTGATAAATTCCACCCCGATATTGAGTTGGTTGACAATATCAAAGATATTTTCTGCTATTTCCGATGCCGTAGGGGCGGTGCCCCCGTGCCCACCCTGCAATAGCAGGGAGCCGATTTTTAAGTGGGTTTGTTTTTTCTGGGAGTCAGGGATGAGAGAATAGGCGGCTTGCTGTACGCGATCGTGCAAAAACCTGTAATCAATTGAGCGTTGCATAATTGCGGGATGATTTTGATTGTTTTGTGGGATGGGCCTCCCACCCCTCCCGTGTGTTTTCACGATTTCCTCATCAAGCATCGGAATTTTGTAAGCATCGCTCATTGGCAAAATTAAACCAGCTTGAAGTGCATCCCATAAATCAGCCGCCGTTTCAGAACCGGATTTTTCTCTAACAATTGCCAAATTTTCTAAATTAAAACGGTTGCCCATACAAGCCGCTAATTTTAATACTTGCTGCGTCTCCTCCGGCAGTTGTTGAAGATTCCGAGCAACTAATTCAACGACACTGTAATCTGCAATGCCAGCGGCTTCAATTTCCGTGATGTCCCACTGCCATGCACCAACAGGGAAATCAAAAACTAACATTTGTTCTGAGTGAATAGTTGAAAGAAGTTGAGTTATAAAAAATGGATTTCCGCCAGTTTTATTAAAAATTAACTCGCTCAAAAACTTTAACTTTTCAGTTTGATTACCCAAAGTATCGCATACTAGCTCAGTGACGCTGCTCAAATCTAAACATGGGAGGATAATGTGATGCACATCAGCACCAGTCTGTTGAATTTTATCGACAGTTTGAACTAACGGATGAGTCGAATTTACTTCGTTATCTCGATAGGCCCCTATCACTAAAAAATATCGGCTATCCTGGTCAGTAACTAATTCCTGAATCAATTTTAAGGAAGCTAAATCTGCCCACTGCAAATCATCCAGAAATAGAACTAAGGGGTGTTCTGTTTGGGCAAACACCTTCAAGAATTCTTTGAACAATCGATTAAAGCGATTTTGAGATTCTGTCGGCCCCAATTGTGGAACACCAGGCTGCGAACCAATTATTAGTTCGACAGAAGGGACAACATCAATAATAATTTGACCGTTTTGACCTAGCCTCGACAAAAGCTTTTCTTTCCAAATTGCCAACTCGTCTGAGCTTTTTGTTAATAACTGCTGCATCAATGACTCAAAGGCTTGAGTCAGTGCAGCATAAGGAATATCTCGCTTAAATTGGTCAAACTTGCCAGCTATAAAATAACCCCGCTGCCTGACAATTGGTTTGTGAATTTCACTGACAACTGAGGTTTTGCCAATGCCTGAGTAACCGCTTACCAACACCATCTCTGTTTTACCAAAGCTGACTCGCTCGAATGATGCCATCAAATCAGCGACTTCTTGTGTGCGGCCGTAGAGTTTTTGGGTAATCAAAAATTGACCGCATTTGTCAAGTGTCCCTGGAATGAAATTTTCTATTTTGCCAGTAGTTTGTAGCTGAGTTAGACAATTTTCCAGGTCTGCTTTTACTCCAAAGGCA
The DNA here is from genome assembly GCF_036700905.1 of Microcoleus sp. S13_C3. Taxonomy (NCBI): domain Bacteria; kingdom Bacillati; phylum Cyanobacteriota; class Cyanophyceae; order Oscillatoriales; family Microcoleaceae; genus Microcoleus; species Microcoleus sp. S13_C3. Next base: position 20,277 of record NZ_JAUBPT010000013.1, read on the forward strand.
CTTTGATATCGGTCTTCCGCATTTTTAGCTAATAGTTTCATGACAAGAGATGAAATTATCTGCGGGACTTCATTGTTTAGTTGATGGGGAGGAACTGGCGTCACCGCAATGTGGCTGTGAATTAATTCTAGCGGGTCGGTTGAATTAAAAGGCAACTCTCCGGTCAGCATTTCATAAAAGGTGATGCCTAGAGAGTACAAGTCAGTTCGGTAGTCGAGGTCTCGGTTCATCCGACCAGTTTGCTCTGGGGATATATAGGCTAGAGTGCCTTCTAGCACGCTGGTATTGCTATTTTGGTGGACTTCTCTAGATAGGCGCGTTGCCATGCTAAAGTCGGTGATTTTTACTTGTTGAAAATCTGGGGTAATGATAATATTTGATGGTTTTATATCTTTATGAATAATCTGGTTTTGATGCACTTCTCCGAGAGTTTGAGCCACTTGAATAGCCAGCGGCAAAAACTTCTGAATTTTAATATTTTTACCCGCGAGATGGTGTCGGAGAGATTGACCGCCGCAATCTTCTAAGATCAGGGCGAAACTGTTTTTATATTTTTCTAAGCTATGGGGTTTGACAATCCCTTCGAGTTGGAGATTCGAGCTAATTTTGTATTCATGTCTCAAACGGGTAATTTCTTCTATTGTGGGGTACTCAGTATTGAGTGTTTTAATAATGACTGACGCTCGATCAGATTCCCTGACTGCGCGATAAATGATGGACTTCACACCAAGTTGAACAACTTCTGTGATTTTGTAACCGGGAAGTGCATTCATGGTTTTTATTCTGTGACGAAGTTTTGGGTTAACATTGCGCTTGATATCGATCGGAGCGCGGGCGGATCGTACTTAAGTATTTTTTGTAAATGGGGTAATTGGGGATACTTTAAAATATCAGTAATTACTCAGGGATTTTTTAGATAGCGTGATGCCTAAACTTTGAAAGTGCCCGGACGGACAGCCGAACATCTGGTTTGAACTCCGACTTAATCATGTACGGTCTGACACCTCACCGAATTGATTGCAATATTGTAACAAATTCTGTGATGCCGATCGCACACATGACAGACTGATCCCTATAACTTCAAGGTTTAGCTCTAGCTTTGAGCCTTGTCACCAAGAAAAAATGGGACGCCCGGGGCTGGAAAACATTGGTTTAGGCGATCGACAATACAATCTAATATGACCTGCATCATAAACAAGCATGATTCAGATCATAGATTGAGAATGATCAACTTGCTACCATGTTGCCATCATCAGGTGCATCCCCATGGAAGAAGTCCTAGCATTGATTGAAAAGAAGAAGCACGAATTTGCTAAATCTGGGCTATTTGAGTTTATGCGAGACAAAAGTATAAACCCAAGACAACGCCTAGCTTTCGCTCCCTGCATTGCTCCTTTCGTGATGAGTTTTGGTGAATTTAACAAGTATGTGTTCCGAGAAGAACCAACCAATGATCCTCTTCAGGTAATAGTTAACAATCATACTTATGAAGACGATCATCACTGGTTGTGGTTTTTGGAAGATTTGGAAACACTGGGTATTAACAAAGCGGTTAAGTTCAGTGATGCTTTAAATTTTCTCTGGAATGAAGAAGCTAAAGCTTCGCGGTGGGTATCACATCAAATTTTTCGCTCCGCTTTTGGGGCCAGTCCGATCGCTAAGTTAGCAATCCTGGAAGTGATAGAAGCAACTGGTAATGTGTTCTTGTCAACGGCAGCACCAATTGCCGAAGAACTGCGAACAATTACTCAAAAGGAGCTTCTTTATTTTGGCTGCTTTCATTTGGAGGTGGAAAACAACCACAGTAAGGATTTACCTCAGCAGAGGCGATTCAGCGAAACAATACAACTGACTATTGAAAGCCGTCAAGAGGCTTTTGAGATAGTTGAGAACTTGTTTGAAGTTTTCACAGAACTGACGGCTGAGCTTCTGGTTTATGCAAAAACGCATAGCTTTGAGCAACCTTTTGCCAAACCTCGCGAGATTTTGCAACCTTTAAAAGCTGCATAGCTTACCCGATGTAAAATTTTCAACTCTTAGAACCAGACAAAATTTATTACTTACAAGGAGACTCATAATGTCAGAAGTTAACAGCAATTCTTCAACTGCGCTCGATGAACTCGCACCGACTCTTATCCATACTTGGACTGAGAAATTGGACATCGCTCATACTTGGACTGAGAATTTGGATATTGCTCATACTTGGACTGAGAATTTAGATATTGCTCATAGTTGGACTGAGAATTTGGATATTTCCCACACTTCTCATATCCCGGAAGAGGAAAAACTAGCCGTCGGATAAAACCTGTTGCAAACAAATTTCAGCCTCGCTCATTCCGACGAGGCTGAACAGTCATACCTTTGTCTCGTCAATTCCCAAAATTAGCATCTACTATCTCTATTGGATATGAGCCATTACGACGTTGTAATTGTGGGCGGCGGTCCCGCTGGGAGCACTGCTGGCACTCTGATAAAGAAATATAATCCCAATCTGAGCGTGCTAATCGTAGAGAAAGAAAAATTCCCTCGCGATCACGTTGGGGAAAGTCAATTGCCTCAAATTAGTGATGTGCTTCAAGAAATGGGATGTTGGGACAAAGTAGAAGCAGCAGACTTCCCAATTAAAATCGGTGCTACCTATCGCTGGGGAACAGATCCGCATCCTTGGGATTTTAATTTTATCAAGCCTGAACAGTTTAAAGATGAGCGGCGTCCTGCTAAATTTGAGGGACAGAGACGGCAAACTGCTTTCCAAGTCGATCGAGCAAAATATGACGAAATTTTGCTGCGTCACGCGGAAGAAATGGGATGCTTAGTAAGAGAAGAAACACCCGTTGTTAAAGTAGATACAGAGGGCGAGCGCATTACCGCCCTGCAACTGCGGCAAGAACAAATAACAGCCCGCTACTACATCGATGCCTCCGGCCACATCGGCGTACTGCGGCGAGTGTTAGGCATTGAAACACACTGCCCGACGCGGTTGCAAAATATCGCTATCTGGGACTACTGGACAAACGCTGAATGGGCCGATGAAATTGGCGTTGGTGGCACCCGCGTACAGGTGATGAGTTTGAGTCACGGGTGGATTTGGTTTATTCCCTTGGGCGCAACTCGCACCAGTATCGGCTTTATTTGCCCTGCGGAACATTACAAGCAAATGAAACAGCGGCCAGAGGAGATATATTCCGAAGCCCTCAACAGCGAAGCCCGCATCAGCAAGTTAATCGCTAATGCTACCAGTACGGGAAAGATTGAAACTACAAAAGATTGGTCATTTTTGGCTGATAAAACAGTTGGAGAAAATTGGTTTTTGGTGGGTGAAGCTGCGGGTTTTGCTGACCCGATTTTAGCGGCGGGCATGACTTTAGCTCATACCGGCGCTCGTGAATTGGCTTACACGATTTTGGCATTAGAGCAGCAGAAACACGACAGCAACTGGCTTAAATCTCAATACGACCACAATCAGCGAAGCAGAGTTAAACAGCACATTCGGTTCGCCGATTACTGGTACGCTGCTAACGGTCAATTCACTGATTTACAAGAACATTCAAGGGAAATTGCGCGGGATTCGGGGTTGAATTTAAGCCCGGAAAAAGCTTTTCAGTGGTTGGCTCAAGGGGGATTTACTAATGATATTTTGGGTCAAGCTGTGATTGCTGGAGTTGAGTTGAGTTCAATTAAGCAGGTGATGCAGCGCTTCTCGCAGCAGGAGGCTCCTTGGCTACTTTCGGCATACAATGTGTTTCAGTTAGATTTATTGGATGCGGAAGTCGAGTTTGTAGCTGTTTATGATGCTGGTCAAATTAGCAAGATCAAGTGTTATGTGAAGAACGGTCAGCGCTTGCCTGTTACAGGTTTATATGGTTTGCTGATTGACATTTTGGGCCGCACTCAGTACATTGAACAAATTTACCGGCAGTTGGTGTTAGTGTTTAAGGAACGTTTTTCTGTGCAACACGCACGAGTTGCACTTCATCAAGCCCTTGGTTGTTTGGAAGTTATGGTGAGTTCTGGTATTGTCAAGGCCGTATTGAACCCGGAGTTGTCTAAATTGAATATTTCCATACCTATGGAAGGCGAGTTAATTCACACTCACAGAGATTAGAAGTGAACTTAGGTCTTTGTGCGATTCTCAAGAACAGGCAAGATGCCTGTTCCACAAAGAGTGAGTTTTCTTCTGGGGTTCTGCGTATTCTGTTCTTAAACAGAAAAAATCAGAAGGTGGAAAATTCCAACTTCTGATTTTTTGTAACTCCCCGGGTAGGATTTGAACCTACGACCAATCGGTTAACAGCCGACCGCTCTGCCACTGAGCTACCGAGGATTGGGTGTTTTTGTTACCCACATTTACTAACAATAGCTGAACTTCCTCGATTTGGCAAGGCCTTTGAGAAACTTTTTTTTTATCAGACAGCGAGCGGGTTTCAGCAGCTAATGCAGCCCCATTCTCAACTTGGCGAGGCGCTGCTGGGATTCTGGATCGAGGGAACTGGCGAGAAAGCGACTGGAATTTTGTTTGCGAGATTTGTGCCGGCGCTCGCTGCGGCGGGCGGTGGATTCTACGTCAGCCGCTAGTTGTTCGGCGGACATCCATTCGGCACCGTAGCCGACTACGGTCAATTGCTGCGCTCGGTCTGAGGTGGCGACAATCATGCGGCCTTTGCCTTTGACCGATCGCAACTCGTAGCGCAAACTAGCACAAGATTTTTCAATATAAGTATCTGCTGTCTGACCGAAGTCAGTGTAGTGCACCGATAAATTTTTAGTAATAATTTCTTTAACGCCGGGAGTATCTCGATAGTGCGCGTCAAACACCAGTCGAGCCTCAAAATCTTGAACGGCGCTGTAGTTAACTAAAACCTCAATCAACTCGCGGCGAGCTGTTTCGAGTTCGTCGCGATCGCGCTTCTCTCGGAGTCGAGGCCAAAGTCCAATTATGTTATAGCCGTCTACAAGTAAAACTGCTTGTGATACATAGAGTGACATGGTTCAAGGCTGAAGAGCTCCAGCACGTATAGGACATTATTTGCATTGTTCATCAAAGCTTTTGTTCAATAATATTACCTATTGATGTGTAATGGCTAGGTTACATCGCAATAATTAAACCCCCCAGAGCCAGCTTTACCTGAGTTTTGGGGGGTTTAATTAACCTATAAATTTTCCGGCTTATTCGCCAGATTCCAGCGATACGGGCGATGGCTTACGCCCCGCTTCGCTACGTACAACTGTCGGCAGGGATATTTTCTCAACAGCAGGAGTACAACCGAGCCACTGCACCGACAACTCGGCAAACTGCTGCGGGGGGCCGCTCACGCAAAAACGAGTCGGTAGCGCAGTACCAGGATTCCGCAGCCCCAAAAGCTCCAATTCTCTGGCAGCAGCAGCCACCACCCGTACCGCAGGATCTATCAATGTCACCCCAGCAGGCAAAAGCGAGCGAAGCACAGGAGCCAACAGCGGATAATGAGTGCAGCCGTAAATCAGCGTATCGATGCGCTGCTGAATCAAAGGAGCCAAATATTCCCGAGCCACCTCACAAGTATAAGGGTCGTGAATCCGGTTTTGCTCCACCAGCGGCACAAAAGCCGGACAGCTAACCTGCCAAACTAGGCAAGAATCGTCCATCTCCAAAATCGCATTTCGATAAGCATTGCTAGCAGCCGTAGCAGGAGTTGCGATGACCCCGATCCGCTTGCCTTGCTGCACCGCAGCCTGCGCCCCCGGCAGAATTACTCCCAGCACCGGGATATCAAATTCAGCCTGCACCATCTCCATCGCCAAAGCAGAACTGGTGTTGCAGGCCATAATGACCATTTTCACATCCTGTTCCACCAACCAGGCCATAATTTCGCGGACAAACTCCACAATTTCCGACGGCGTGCGAGTGCCGTAAGGCAGCCTCGCCGTATCTCCAAAATAAAGTATCGATTCGTTGGGCAATTGTCGGTACAACTGGGTCAAAACAGTCAAACCGCCCACGCCGCTGTCAAAAATACCGATTCTTTGTTGTCCAGAGTCTGTTGTCATTTGTTAATAGTTAGTTATCTGTTGTCTGTTGGCAGTTGGCAGTTGTCAGTTGTCAGTTGTCATTTGTTAATCGTTTGCAGTGGCTAATAACAGATAACCAATAACATTAATCAACAGTCAACAGTCAACAGTCAACAGTCAACTGCCCACTGCCCATTATCTTTGTTGAAGATAAAGTAAAATGCCGCGAGCGATCGAAGCCGCCATTTGACTGCGGTAAGCTGGGTCAGAAAGCCTAGCAGCATCTTCAGCACCCGTCACAAAACCCACCTCCAGCAAAACAGAAGGCATAGAAGTCTTCCTCAAAACATAAAATCTCGCCTGTCGCACTCGGCGGTCAGTCGCCCCCGTCCCCTGCAAAATACTGCCGTGAATCACCCGCGCCAAATCTTCGCCGCTACCGAAATAATAAGTCTCAATCCCGCTAATATCCGGCCGACTCATATTAATCGCATTAGCGTGAATGCTGACAAACAAAGTAGCATTCACCCGTTCCGCCAAAGAAACTCTGGGCTCCAGGTCGATTTCGCTGTCATCAGTCCGAGTCATCACCACCTGCACCCCTTGCTGTTCCAGCAGCCTCGCCACCTGAAAAGAGATATCCAAAACAATCTCCTTTTCCTGAATGCCCTGAATCCCGACTGCCCCCGGATCGCGGCCGCCGTGGCCCGGATCGATCGCTACTACGGCGCGGCGGTTAGAAGCTTGGGGCAACTCATCGGTTCCGAAAGTCCTTCTCGGCAAAGGCTGCAAATTGGGAGTGCGAGTCAAAGGCTGCGCGCTAGCATTCGATCGCAACTGCAAAGACAGCAACTGCGGGTTTGGTCTCGTCACCCTGCCTACCTCTACCCCCGATCGCGGCTGCACCCAAATCACCACAGTCTCCGCATCTTCTTGGCTGGCAGTAAACGATACAGGACTGTTGGCATCGAGCTGAGGAATTTCTCCCGTCAGGACACTAGAGGCGATCCTGATCCAGTAAGCTCTCGACCCCTGATCCCACCCGCTGGTATAGGAGACTTGGCGGTCAGTTCTCACCACCAGTTGCGTGCCGTTACTGGCTAAATCAATTGACTGAACTCTCGCTAAATTTCCTTGAGATTGTCTCGCCGGAGGGTCTACAGTCAGGCGGCGGGGAACCGAGGGCTGTCTTACACTTCCAGGCAATAGCACAACCCCGCCCAAATTGCTCACAGACGCCCGCCACTGAGTATTAGAATTCTTCATCCGCAAAGTCACGCGGGTAACGGGCGGGTCTGTTGGCAGTTGCCGGACTTCAATCTTGTCAACCCCGTGCTGGCCGTTCGTTTGAGGCTGTTGGCTGCTTAGACCTGGCGCTAAACTCGCTCCTTCAATATCGAGGGTGGCGATGTCCCCAGCCCGACTTTGTTCAAAATTAATTTGGGGGCGACCGCCAGCAGTGCGGACTAAAAAACCGTCCGCCGTCACCTGAACGTTCTGAACTACAGTCGCCTCGCCTGACTGGGCTTGGGATGCTGAAGGTTCAACCGATAACCTTTCTCCCCCTGGCTCTGAAATCGGATTTTGAGTTTCTCCCCGCACCGGCGTTGGCAAATCCACTGTCCACTCGCTCGGAGAAATTCCCCGGAATTTTACTTGCTGAGGGTCTATAGTAAACCCGTCTCTGATCTCGACCACAATTCTGGTCGTATCGTTGTCAAACTGCCCTACCCGCACCGATTCGATCGCCCCTGAGAGCGGTTTGCTGACCGATGGACGGCCCAGACTCGTCCCCGGCAAGTCGATTACCAACCGCATCGGGTTGAAAATCAGTTGAGCCTTGGGTTGTACTCCCCCCTCTGTTGTAATGTAAAGCCGGTTCTCTGAAGCATCAAACCGCCAAGATTGCAGTCTAGCTGCTTCGGCGGCTCCGGCGAGCAAAAATACACTTAAGAAACTCGGTAGTAGCCAGTGGAATTTCACGACAGTTTTTTCCTCGTTTGCGTTACTGCCAAAAGCTGGAAGGGCGCTGCTTGCCCTCAGAGGCTTTCAGCAGTTAGCCGCCAGCAGACCGGGGGCACGGGGGCCGTCAGTTGTTGGCTAAATTGACTTTTTTATGCGTTAACAGGCTCCCAAATGCCAGATCCCGGCATTTTTGAACTTTCCCGTATACTTGGGGGCGATCGGTTATAAGCAGACTGAAAGATTGTTGGCACAAGGGAAGGTATTTATTTTTAGGAGCAAGAAACAAGGTGTTTCTTGAAGTTAGAAGGTACAAGTTAGAAGGTACAAGTTAGAAGGTAGAATTTTACCGTTCTTCCAGGGAGGGGTTTCATAGCTTTTTAATGTTGGCGAAGCTCGTTACGGCAAGGGTTATAATCCGCTTTACACTTGCGTTTTGTTCTAACTTTTCCTAAACTACCTCAATAACTTAACAACTTACCTGGGGAATAATCCGGATTTCCCAGATTTAGGTAACTTTTCAAGGCCACCAAATGTTAGTTCCAGACCAACTAACATATTCTTTGGGAAAAGCTTTTTTGCTACTTTTTTGCTAACAGATTGACAGTTGAATAGAACTACATATCACCCCTGCTCTCTTTTTTTCTGGATTTTTTAGTCAGGGATTTTCGGTGCTGCTTGAAACTTAGTAGGGCGATCGCGATCGCGCCCGCCAATTTTACACTATGATAGCTAGTCCATGTTTTCAGCAGTAATTGGAGAGTTTTGTGTGTTACTTGGGTCGGCAATGCTTTGTACTTTAGACTCTTTTTGAGTATACGATCGACACGCAGAGCATTGGTTGGTTGACCTGAGAAAAAGTTTTGACCGTAGATATAGTAGTTATCGCAGTTGTAAAGTTTGTTGGACAGCAAAGACAATCGATCGGCTTCTGGGTAAAACCTGTGATTTGGTTTAATGACTTGCCTTTCGACTAACTGCATAACTTGGATCTGTACTACCAGTTAGAGAAGATACACTATCTTGGTGATTGTGTCAATCTCTGAGCTTCTCAAAGAAGCAACCATCAATAACAGTAGATACATGACATCACAGAAAGACGGAGACTTACTTTGCTCCATGAGTCGTCCACCTAAAATGCGACAAGGGGGCGGACGCTATAACCGAGGCGGATATATCGAGCTCCGCGAGTACCGCCAACGGATTAGCGTCTGGGAAATTGTCGCCAATAAATAAGTTGCCCGACAGGGCATCCTTGTTTTTAGGACTAATATTCATAGCCATCAGCCTTATGAATAGTTGTCAGATGTTTTGGATGCACGTCAAAACATTTGTCTCTTGCGGTTAGCTTAAAACTTGGTCTAAACCGAATTGCAATTCTGCCTGTGTAGCTTCCTGCATATTTTCCAGTGAGGACGTTAGCTTTCACCAAGTCCCCAGTTTGAAAACCCATGAAGAACTTTTGGGCCGGTGCATGACGAATGGGGTTGAACTCAGCGGGTTTGTCACCTCCCCCGCTGGTCTTCAAAACCGTGCTTGAAAGATTTCCCTTCACACGGCTCCTCAACTGTGGACGCTTTGTCATAGCAAGCCTCTTGCCGTTATTCAGGTTTAGGGGGGAGTGTGGCATTTGCCTATCTCCTCTTTGGGGGCTAGATATAAAACGGAAATTCATCTATCAATACTCCGTAGATTCCAACCTGCCGTTGTTTCCCTTCAGCGTGATTTCTCTCATATGTGTAGTTACCGTGTATCTGGTCGTGACAGATTGTGTGTACAAGTTCAAGGTTTCCCCATGAATTGTTTTTGTGATTTTTGTCCTTATGGTGGACTTCCGTATCCAGTACATCGGTGATGTATAACCCACAATGAATACATCTTTGTCTTTGTTGCTTGAGCAGAATTGATTTGCGTTTAGGCAACTCAGGATGCTCTCCAGTTCTTGCAGCCCAGTAAGCTATATCACCGTCGTAGGGGCTTTTTTCGCCTTTGACCTTCACATACTCGTCTTTAGTACCAGGACTGATGACTTTCGTGTCGGAATATTTGTATAGCGTTGCCCCTGTTTTTGTGTCGGTGAATTCCCAGCCTTCCCCTCTGTTTATGGCCCAGTAGCGTCCCGCTATCCAGGTTTTGTTCTTGTTGGAGTGGCGACGTTTTGCCCATCGCCTTAGTCTTTGGTACATCAGGTGGTCTAGCGTATGGAATGTTTTTGAGCTATTGACTGTCCTGTAGTAGTTCGCCCATCCCCGAACAACGGAGTTGAGTTCTTCTATTAGTCTTGCCTGGGGTTTAGCTTTTGCTTTACCCTCCAACATTAAGTTATGGAGTTTGTCCAGGTGAGCCTGTACCTTATCTTTGGCTGGGGTGATTAATGTATTGAAATTAAAGCCAAGTCTTTTGATTTTGTCTTTTGTCCGGGACTGGTGTTTACCAACTTCGTATTGCTGGAGATGAAATCCCAAGAAGTTGAATCCCGTCTCATACTCTTTTCCTCCATCGAGAGTATGTGTAATTTTAGTCTTTTCTGGCTTTAGTTCCAAACCCATGCCTTGAAGCCAATCAGCAACTACTTTTTGGGCTTTTTGGATAGTTTTTAAATCAACGCGCAAGAATCACAAAGTCATCGGCATATCTGATTAATCGAACAGTATTACTTGTGTACCGTTTTCTTTTTCCTTGTGGGGAGATATAGTATCCTCCGCCAAAGGCTTGATTAATCTGGTTTTCCATGCCGTGAAGGGCAACGTTAGCCAGTAGGGGGGAAATTACGCCCCCTTGTGGAGTTCCCTCTATGGTGTCGAAGTATTTCATTCCATCCAAGACTCCACACCGCAACCAGGCTTTGATTTGCCTACGAAAATGCGGCATGGTATTTAATTTTGTCAGTAGTGCTTCATGATTTATGCGGTCGAAACACTTAGCGATATCGGCATCTAATACCCATTTGGGCATCTTTTGGATACTGCTGTTAATAGCATCAATCGCATCAAGGCATGAGCGTCCTTTCCTAAACCCATAACTATTTGGCTCGAAGCGAGCCTCCCATTCTGGGTCAAGAGCTAGTTCCACTAGCTTCTGCTTCGCTCTGTCTCTCATGACGGGTATACCAAGGGGGCGTTTCTCATCTCGACCGGGTTTGTCTATCCAAACTCTTCGCGTCGGCATTGCCTTACCATCTATTCGCAGGTTCTTAGCAAGTTCCAATCTCTGACGTGGGGATAACGCTTTCACCCCATCGACGCCAGCGGTTTTCTTGCCTTTGTTCTCCTGCGTGACCCGTCTGACAGCCAGAAGCTTGGCAGCTCTGGACTTAATCATTAGCTTCTGTAACTTCCGAACTTGAGGAGTTTCACCACGCTGCGAGGCTGTGTAGATGCGCTTTTGTAGCTTATAAACCTTACGTTCCAGCTTGCGCCAGGGAATATTCTTCCACTCGTTAGGCTTACCATCCGTACTCTGGTTTTCACATTTTTGGTTACTTGCCTTCATCTCACGGTATATGTACTACTACTTGTACCTCTACATCTTCCAAACAGTCGGGCTTCTGTCTGCATATCCTTGGGCTTTCCCCGAGGCGTTCGCTTCTGAAGCCATCCCATTCCCCTGCCTCATGCGGCTGACTACCTGCTCAGAGTATCGACCTACCCTGAGAGATGACAGGGGACTTAATTCGTTCCTGATTGACCTAATTGCGTCGGGGGTGGGTTCTCACACTCCTCCGGGGTTAGTATAGTTATCTGGTTGATAACTTACGTGAACGCTTTCTGGTGACGGATTTAATTCACCAGCCACATTTCCCCATTGTCTTTTTGACGGCTGCGGTCGTAGCTGTTGGCTACTCTCTCCTCATTTCCGCAGCTTCAAATTAACGAAGGTTTCAAGTGAGTTTACTGAACGTTAACCCGTCCCAACTTAGCTAGCCAGATTACCCTCTGAGGTAAGGTTTGTCTGTCGTTTCTCCCCCCTGCTGATTTCCAGATTTTGATAGTCAGTCGCCATCCTGGGGGAGATGCTTCAACCTAAGCGTCAAGGCGGTAGGAATTGCCCTTGTTAGGGCTCACCTACAGGTCAATCAAGTTGTCAAGGTTCTGTTCCAACCAATACGAGAGGCTGGTTTTCCTTGCCCCTAGTTCGTTTCAGGCTGCATAGCCTTCCACTTTGTAGGGAACGAATCGCACGAACCCAAATCTGTCGGTTCCGCAGCGCTGTCTTCTTCCGTGTCCCTTAGCCTTAATTAGCAAAGGTTTCACGCTATTTAGCAGTAGTCTTTCGGGAGTTGATTCCCCGACACAAGCTGCATCAGTCCAATGCTGTTTTTCTATTCCCCTGGTTTGGCGGTTGAATTTTGTTCGTCCCCCTGAACCCAATTCCACGGGCAGTCCGGTTAACTGTAGTCTTCTGTATAGCTCCCAACGAGTAGCATTGACGGCTGCTGCATCCAGTAGAGGTGTCTTGGCTTGGGCTAGTATCCGCTGAAGGATTTCAGGTTTTTTCTTGAGAAATTCTTCAACGGGTTTACTTCCCTTGGCTTGGTTGCAGGAATGGCAACTAAGACACAGATTGCTGACCCGATTACTTCCTCCCTTAGACTTGGCGAGAATATGCTCAACCTCGAAAGGAACATTTGTCGCACCGCAATAAGCGCACTTCCTATTCCATTTTTGCAGTAAATATTCCTTAATTTCAAAACCGAATAATTCGCCCCTTTGATATTCGATTCCAGAAATTTCAGGATTCTGGAACTGTTGTAAATCGAAACGCACCAATTCTTGAGAAATGGCGGTAACGGGACAGACCTTTCTGATTCGCCTAACCCAGGTTTCAATATTGGCAACACGGCTATCAAGAGATGGTGGAAACCATCCTGTTTTACGGGTTCTGTTTAAAAAACGGGGTTGGCGGTAACGGGTCTTTCTGTTGCGACGCCCTCTTCTGAGCGTTCTGCGAGATTCGAGAGTATCTTTAATTTGTTGCCCTCGGTGAGCAATTTCTAATGCGTTCGTGACGCGACCTGTTTGCTCTTGAACCACGGCAATACCCGTAGTTTTACTACCTGGGTCAATTTTGATTCGGTGACAGTGAGTTACCGAATCTTCGAGAATTTTATCCTGTAAAACAATGGTAAACGGATAGCGTTTAAAAACCTTAGCCCTCCCTTTTTTCAATAGTTCTCTTGCCCGTGCCCGGTGGCATGGGTCAAGAGGTTTCAAGTTTTTATCTAGGACAAATGTACGCATTACTGCATCACTCAATTTCTTGGTTAAGTTTGCCTCGACGATGTTAAGACTCGGTACTGTCTGAGCAACACTGGCTTTCCCTTAATCACCTGTTTAATTGCTCGGTTGTAGAGCTTGAAACTGGCACGCATTTCAAGGTACGAAGTTTAACGCTTGGTCTTAACGCCTGCTAGTCAAGAACTAGCCGTCTGGTCAACAGGCTTTTTCAAGCCCACACCAGACCCTTCGGGTTGGTGTGCGGTAGTTGACGGCCCCATGTCTAATCAACAGTGCTGCAATTCGCTCTCGCCCATAGGTGCAAAATTCCGGCTCATCCAGTTCAAAATTGCTTGATTTACTTGTTCCGGGCATTCATCCTGGGGACAGTGGCCGGCATTGTCTAATTCAACTAGCTCTACACAATGGGGATTGCATTCGACAAATTGGTGGGGGCGGGCGAACCGAGGGGGAATCATCCGGTCTTGTTTGCCCCAAATTAACAGCATGGGGATTGTTAGATTTCGCATCACTGTCTTGACACTGGGGCAAAATTTTGAACTGCCTACAGCTTTAAATAAAGCGCAGAAGGCGCGGGCTGCTCCCCGATCGCCCGCAGGCCCTGCTAGAATTTCCACTAATTCGTCGGTAACAGCTTCGGGGTTGGAGTAGGCAAAGGAAACCCAGCGGCGGACAAAGGAAGGCTTGCGAGCAAAATAAAACAGAGGCCTCAGTACGATCGGAGAAACAAACAAACTTTCAACCGCTTCGATCGCCGGAAGCAGCCATCCTGGCACCGCCTCGGCTCGCACAGAGGGGTCTGGGAGGCTAATCATCACCGTGCCGGCCACCATGTCCGGGTGAGCTGCGGCTACGGCCAGACAAATTAGCGAGCCGATCGAGTTTCCTGCCAATATTACTGGCTCTCTGATAAAAGTTAGCCAAAAATCATAAACTTGATCGACCCACAGAGACACAGAGTAGTCGATCGGAGCTTTTTGGGAAGCGCCAAACCCTAACAAATCCAAGGCGTAAACCGTTTGGTTTTCGGCTAGTTGGGCGAGATTTTGTCGCCAGTGACCGATCGAAGCTCCAAACCCGTGCAGTAAAATAATCGGCGTTCCCGATGCGCGCGGGGCCATTGGTTCGGCCGCAGAATCTTGAAATTCCAGCGCGCCTTGATTTCGTACCCCATCGGGCCGCAAATAAGTGTAGCGAGTTTGCCAACCCCGCCACATCCAGTCTCGTTGAGTTCCCACCCGTTGGTGCCACAGCAGAGAATTTGTCAATTTTGCCTCAGATCGCAACATAAATTTACACTTCTTATACCTATTCTACAAGGCACATCAGGCGACTTGGGTGACTTGCCAGACGGGGCGAGATGGGCTAGGAAAAGCGGTTTTACCTCATCCTTAAGCTTTTACCCTGAATTTTTGACGGTTTTGTCATCGATCGGGCAAGGGGGCGGGCGATCCTGTGTGAAGTTAAAATAAAACTAGGCAGAAACTCAGCCAGAGTGAGTAGAATAGCAAGTATTGTAAGAATTCATTTACGATCAGTCCAAATATTCCCCAAGGCTTTAGCGGAGGGGACATAGGGCGCGGTAGTACGTCCGGTAAGGGTAACACCTTATAAAACAGTTCGATCGTCAATCGTGAAAAATTGAGCGTTCAAACCTGTAACTATCAATAAGCTTCGCTATTAAACTACTGCTTGTAAAACCATTCATGCCTGTGATTGAAAGAAGACAAAATCGCAACCTACCCCAGATCAACGAAAATATTCGATACCCCAAAATCCGGGTAATCGATACCGACGGCGCGCAACTAGGGATATTGACGCCTGCAGAAGCGCTGCGCCTCGCAGAAGAAAAAGAACTCGATCTCGTACTTGTCAGCGACAAAGCTGACCCGCCCGTATGCCGGGTAATGGACTATGGGAAGTACAAATTCGAGCAGGAAAAGAAAGCGCGAGAAGCAAAGCGGAAGCAGCACACTGCCGATGTTAAAGAAGTGAAGATGCGCTACAAAATTGAAGAACACGACTACCAAGTGCGCCTCAAACTAGCAGACCGCTTTATCAAATCTGGGGACAAAGTAAAAGCCACGATCATGTTCAGAGGTCGGGAAATCCAACACAGCAACCTAGCAGAGGACTTGCTTAAGCGCATGGCCACAGATTTGCAGGAAATCGCAGAAGTGCAGCAAGCCCCCAAAAAAGAAGGACGCAGTATGATGATGCTGCTGTCGCCAAAGAAAGTATAAATAGATAGTCATTAGTAAGCAGTCATCAGTCATAAGCTGGTGACTGATGACTAATGATTTCCGAAGTTAGTTAGTCAGGAATAAGCTACCACACAGGGAAATCAACGCTGCATGGAAAATTTTCAAATCAGCGGTTCGGCGGGAGTAAGACAAGGAGTGCTGCGATCGCTTAACCTGCGATCGGAAGAAGTAGAGCGAACCGCACTGATGTTCCTCGTCTACACTCTAACCTCCGTCGGGCTGATCTGGCTGGAACTCAGCACAGTAGGTCTGTTTTTAGACGAGTACGGTGCCGACAAAATGCCTTTTATCTACATAGCCAGCGCCTTTATCGGTTCGGGCTTGGGATTTGTTTATTCGTGGCTGCAAAAAATCCTGCCGCTGAGGCGCACCGTCGTAGTGGTTCTGGGCATGATGTCGATACCGCTATTTTTGTTTCGATTCGGAATAGGCTACGAAAATACTAAGATAGCTGGCATCAGCATCGCTTTTATTACTATTTTTTTGATGTGGCTTTGGGTGGAAGCTTGCTATGTCCTCAATGACCTCAACACTTCTATCACTTCCAACCAACTGTTTAATATTAGAGAAATCAAGCGCACCTATCCGCTAGTCAGTAGCGGCTATCTAGTAGCTGGAGTAGTCAGCGGATTTTCTCTGCCTGTTTTGCTGTACGTAGTCGGACTCAAAAACGTTACGCTCATATCGGGGCTGATGGTGGCGACAGGCTCGGTGTTGCTCTACTACCTCACGGAAAAATACAGCCAAGCATTCCCGGAAACGGCTCACTGGACGGATGACGACGAAGACGACGACCAAGAAGAATTTACCGCCCGCAAAGTTACAGGCCCACTTCAAAAATACGCCGTACCTCTAGTCAGTTTCTTCATCCTCGCAGAAGTCGTCTACGTGCTGGTAGATTTCCAATTCTACAGCCAGCTAGAATACCAAAACCCGGGGGACGGAGCTAGCTGGATCGCTAGCTTCCTGGGCATTTATGAAGGCATACAAGGCCTGTTTCAGGTGGCGACTCAGTGGTTCGCTTCGAGCCGGTTGGTGGAAAGAATCGGTGTATTCGTGACGGCGATGATTTTGCCCACGGGCATCGCTATACTCGGGGTGCTGACCATAGGAGCATCTCTGGGCCAGCTAGTATCTGTGTTCATCGGGCTGATATTGCTGAGATTTTTAGACGAACTGCTGCACTACACGCTGTTGGAAACTGTTAGCCCGGTTTTATTTCAACCGATTCCCGACAATATTCGATCGGGAATTCAAACTTTGGTCAACGGTGTGGGCGAACCTTTGTCCTGCGGAGCTACAGGAGTAGGCATCCTGATTATGCTGTGGGTGACAGGCAAGATACTCCCCCAGCAAGACGAAAATGTATTTCACGACCAGCAAAGCTTGATATTTATTGGCGCGATCGTCATATTGGCGCTGTTGTGGGTGTTTGTCGTATGGTTGATCCGCTCTCAATACGTGGGTTTGTTGGTCAAAAGTGCGGAGCGGGGGCGCTTGGGCGTCACAGACGTTGACCTCAAAGCTCTCAAGCGCGCAGTGGTGGAAACTCTACAAAAGCCGGGGGGCGAAGATGAAAAGCGCTCTTGCATAGAACTCCTGACGCAAATTGACCCCAAAAATGTCGGAGAAGTTCTGGCTCCCCTCCTCGATTCGCTGTCTGCAGGTTTGCAGCGCCAGAGCTTGGAAACGATGCTGCAACACCCGAACCCCGCATATTTAGAAGCTGTCCGCGCCCTTTCGCACCAATCCTTGCCGCCGGAGGTTCTGGCCTTGGCTTTGCGCTACATCTGGCTGACGGAAGCTGAACCGAATATTGAGAGCTTGCGGCCTTACTTGCAGCCGACGGTCGATCCGGTGGTGCGGGGTACGGCGGCTGCTTTAATTATGAGAAGGGGCGATCGCCTGCAAAAGGCAGAGGCTACTAACACGCTGCGCCAAATGCTGACGCACAAACAAGAGCGGGAACGTGTTATGGGGACGCGGGCTCTGGGAGAAGCTGATTATTTGCAAGGACTGCGGCTGCATATCCCCAATCTGTTGCAAGATGAATCTCTGCGAGTGCGCTGCGCTCTGTTAGACGTGATTTCGTCTACTCATTCGGAAGAATATTATCCTTCGCTGCTGCGCGGACTTGGTTACAAATCGACTAGGGAAGCGGCTTTGCAGGCGATAGTCAAACTTCACAACGATGCCATTCCTTTGCTTGTGTATTTGGCTGAGGATATCCACAAGTCGGATTTGGTCAGGTTGCAAGCTTGGACGGCTCTGGGTCAAATTGGGACAAATGAGGCGATCGACATTTTGGTGAGCAATTTGATGACGGCTTGGGGAACGACGAGGCGCAATATCCTCCGCATCCTGTTAAAAATGCCTTCGGAAGCGGGGATAGAAGGGGTTCTAGACCGCATCGGCCGCAGCGGCTTGGAAACTCTTATCGAACAGGAGTTAATGTTTATCGGTCAAATTTATGCAGGTCTGGTAGATTTGTCTGGGGTAACAAGCTACGGCAATTTGTCGGGGGGTGCTAACAGCACTGGGGCACATGGGGGCGATACGGCTCAATTGTTGCAGCGTGCTCTGGCGGGGTTGGAAGCTGATGCTAGGGAGCGGTGTTTTTTGCTGATGAAGTTTCTTTATCCGCTGGACACGGTACAAGCCGCTGCTTTCAACATCGCTTCTGGCCAACCTTCTTTGGTGGCTAGGGGATTGGAAATTCTCGATAATACTGTGGATATAGCTAGGAAGCGATCGCTCATCAATTTGTTAGATCAACACTCGGAAAGAGAAAAATTGAGCAACCTCTCGGAATTGATGGTTTACAAACCTCTAGCCCCTAGCGATCGTTTGCGCCGCTTGCTAGAATTGCGCCACTTCCTTTCGGATTGGGCTTTGGCCTGCTGCTTTCACTTGGCGAGAGAAGCGCGCTGGAGTCTTACGGCTCAACAAACTCTCGTCTGTCTGCAGCACCCGACGGGTTTTGTCCGCGAAGCAGTGTTAGCCTATTTGAAAATAGCCTCGCCCCGGGCTTTGGTCGAATTGTTGCCCAGGCTGCAAAATGACCCCGATAATTTGGTATCCGCTCAAGTTGAAGAGATGATGGCAGAGTTGGGTGCTGGGGGAAAAAGGTAAAGAAGGAAGAAGGAAGTTCGGCAACGGATTCTGTAACGGATGTAACGGATGTAACGGATGTCGGGAAGAGGGAATAGGGAAGAGGAAATAACAAGAAAGTATGCCCAATGCCCAATGCCCAATCCCCAATGCCCAATCCCCAATGCCCAATCCCCAATGCCCAATGCCCAATTCCTCTTCCTTTGTTTAAGTTTAAATTAATCATTGCATCTCATTATGTTAACAAGCGTCGAACGCCTATTGTTTGTGAGGGAGGTTCCGATTTTTAAGGAACTGCGGGATGATTTTCTCGTGCGTCTAGCATCGGTAATGGATGAACTTTCGTTTCCTTCCAAGCACAGGATTTTTACGGAAGGACAAGAAGGGCGGTCTCTCTATATTTTGGTATCGGGAACGGTGCGCGTGCATATAGGCGATCGGGATTTGGCACAGTTGAAAGCGGGGGCTTGTTTCGGGGAAATGTCGCTGTTTGATGCAGAACCTCGATCGGCTTCTATTTCTACTCTCGAACAATCCGAGTGTTTGATGCTGACTCAAATGCAGCTATACGATGCGATTGATGAAACGCCGGGAATTGCGGTGAATATTATTCGCTTGCTGTCGCGCCGGATTCGGGAGTTGAATCAAAAGTTGAATGCTAAAGAAGCCATGATGCCTCCTACAGAGACTGTGAGAGTTCCTGAGATGCGATGAAATTGGGGAATTGGGAATTAATTAATTGTGTTTTTAGTCGATCATCGGTAATTCTGCACAATTTATCTTCTGTAAAATGTCAATAGCGCACAATTTCTCTGGCTAGTGCGCTATTGGCACATGAGGATCGTGGCTTAAATAACTTCCGTAGGTTGGGCCCGTGGCACGAACCCTCCGTTTCACTCCGCCCAACAATCAAGCGTGGGGTTGGGTTTCGTGCCTCAACCCAACCTACAAAAAATGCAAGTTATTTAATTCTCATTCCTTACGAATAGCCACGGTAAACGCATCTAAATTAATTTGACAAAAAGGTGAATTTGTGCATTACTAAATAGGGCTTGCTGAATAATCGATCGCTTTTTGGCGAGGGGGAGTGATTGATTATTCAACCCGAGTTAAATATGAGTTTTTCCGGCTTCATTTTGAGTAAAATATAAGCGCAAATTATGTTCAACCCAAAAACAGGCATTGTTTTCCCCGAACCGCATAAAAACATACAAAAAACCCGCCGCCACCAGGTAGAAAGGTTCATTACTAAAAAAGTGATAGCAATAGCTGTACTAGAGGTATTCTCAAGTTTTCTCCTTACCAGATTCAGGCTAAATCTTCGTTGACGCCAGCCCCAAATTTTCCTTCAATTGCCTGACGAATCCTCTCACCTTCCTTTGCTTGCTTCTTTTTTTCTTTACTCACATTTGCTGGAGGTCTTCCTAGAGGTGGTTCACTGATTCTAATTCCTTTTTCTTTACACCAAGCTCGGTTTTCTCGCTTTACGATAAATCCGCTCTGCATTCCCTTATTCGGGATAATATCCTGTGAAGCTATAATAAGCTTGTACTTGTGCTTTCAATTCTCCTGATTCGTTAAAATTATCCCAGCTCATCCGGTCTAAAAATACCTATCATTCAAATTAAGATTTAATTTAATAGCTGGTATTTATAATTATGAACTTTCTTTAAAGACTAAATTAGAGATCGCCTGAGACTTTCGCAAGAGGTCTAATGATAGTATCATCAAAAAAAATGTAACTATAGACAAGCACCAAACCCGAATCTTCATCAGTCATAGCAAATCTCAAATCTCAAATCTCAAATCTCAAATCTCAAATCTCAAATGGCATGACTATCGCCAATAAGGCCGGCCCTTCCAAAAAACTCCCACCGTAACTCCGATTAGTGCAGCTTCCGATAAACTTGCTAATAAAGGAGGGATGGGTAGGAATGACTTTAACACCAAACCCAAGAGTACGCAGAAAACTAAAACCCACAAACTAATTCGGTTGAGCAAAAATTGTTGTTGCCAATACTCTAAAAAGTACACTGCTAAAGCTCCCATTCCCAGTGCAGCAGCGAAAGGTATCAATGTCCCCAGGGAGGAACCGTAAAGAAGCGTCACGACGTTGCGGATTGGCCGCGATTGCGTGAAACCCCAGGCTAAAAATAACTCCAATCCAATCACGATTGAGTTGACGAGGGCGGCAATTTGCAGCATTTCTCGCCAAGGTAAAAGTTTTAAGCGCCGCAGAAAATTACTCACGATCGGCAGATTAGGTAGGTTGCTTTGATTTTATAACAGTTTTGCCCTGGCGATCGACCTTTGATGACAATTTGTGAAGTAAAATAAAGATATAGAGCAGCCTCTTGACAAATTTACCCAGAGTACCTGCCTATTAGTTGTTGGAACCGTGAAAGGAAAAAAGTTATGGTGGAGAACACTGTCGATTGTGCTGTAGCTTGCATTAATGGCTGCATTCTGGGCGACAAGTGCCCGAAGCGGGAATACGCAGAAGCAACGTCCCAGTTTATTGAAAATACTTCTCTGGATAAAATGCTAGAAATAGCAGAGGAAGCGGTGAGAAGGAAACGGACGGAACCCCCCAAATGGATAATTCCTGATTTTCCCGAATAGAATTAACATCCCCATTAAAAAGCGATCGCCCGTTGCAAAAGGGCGATCTCTTTTTGTATTCCCAATGAAATAGCTGAGCCGAATCAATATATTTCCTGGGATAGAAGCTTTTAGCTTAAATAGCAATTATGATGCCACTTAATGACAGCCATTGGCAATAACTAAAAATAATTCAGCTCAAGCGAAAGTCGGACACTTTTAATTTAATTGAGTTCAAAAACCAACAGGAGCAAGTCTCGTGGCACAGCAAAAGGAACGCAACGCAAAAACAACAAGAGATGGTGATAATTTGGGCGAATTGCCTCAAGAAATTACCGAATCTTACGGTACCGGCGTCATCGATCAACCGGGATTGAGCCAAGACGACATAACAACCCTGCAGGACAGCAGTTCGGAATACTCTTCCACCAGTTCCCAAATCGGCGGCGAGGATGGCGATCCGGCGGCGGAACAAGAAAGTGCCACGGGCGAGCAATCGGTGGGTGGAACCACGCCTACTCCCGACCTGGATATTGTTGACGAACTCGGAGCCGCTGCGGGCATAGAATTGCCAGATGGGGCTATTTTGCACACAACAGAGATGCTTGAACATCGAGATGAAAGTCGGTGGGAATTAGACCCGAGTTCTGCGGAAGATTATCAGGAACGACCGGATTTCTAGGTCTATTTGGTACAAAAAAATAGGTAGTATAATAGGAGCGGGTTCACCATGATCCATACTTCATATCCCAAGTATTTGTAAATCCGCCCCTCCTCACTTTTGCTCTCGCAACACATATCCAACTCCCCGAACAGTATGCAGCAGGCGTTTTGAGTTACTTGCTTCTAACTTAATCCGTAACGCACGAATATACACTTCAATAATGTTTGACTCGCCCATAAAATCGTAACCCCATACTTTTTCTAAAATTCGGTCGCGGGTAATGACTTGACGGGGATTTTGCAGCATAAATTCTAACAAATCAAACTCTTTTGCAGTGAGTTCAATTAGTTGACTACCTCGATAAACTTCACGGGTTAAACCGTTCAATACTAGGTCTTCAAATTGTAAATTATCCGGGTCATTTGCTTGAGATCGGCGCAGACGGGCTTTGACTCTCGCGAGGAGTTCTTCCATACTGAAAGGCTTAGTAACATAGTCATCTGCTCCAGCATTTAATCCAGTCACGCGATCGGGTACTTCATCTTTTGCTGTCAACATAATTATTGGTACTTGAACACCAGTCGATCGCAACCTTAAACAGATGTCTAATCCAGAGATGCTGGGAAGCATCCAATCTAAAATTAATAAATCCGGTTGAGCATCACGAGCCATCATTAATCCATCCAATCCATTTGGGGCTACAGTGACGTGATATCCTTCAAGACTAAGTTCAGATTCGATGAACTTTGCCAGTTTAGGGTCATCTTCAACAACGAGAATGCGATCGCTCATAGCTGCGGATTCCAGACAGGTAAGGTGATAGTAAAAATACTACCTTCTCCCGGTTTAGATCGGAGCGTAATACGTCCTTCCATGCCTTCGATGAGGCTTTTGGCGATCGCCAATCCCAACCCTGTACCGTCTCTAGAGCGCGTCATTGACTCATCCACCCGGTAAAACCGCTCAAAAATCCGGTTTTGATGGGGGAGAGAAATACCAATTCCGCGATCGCCCACATGAATCATCACCTGCTGTTCCCTCTTTTCCAATACTAACTCAACTGGTTGTTCGGGAGCAGAATACTTGATTGCATTATCGACTAAGTTAATTAACACTTGTTGTAAACGATCCTGATCCGCACAGGCTACAACATCCTCATCAGTTGACACCAAAATAATTTTCCGATTGCTAACTTTTTGACTCATCTGGGCCACCTCAGCCACCAGAGTATTCAGGATCACCGGATTCAGACGAAAGTGCAAGTTGCCACTATCAGCCCGTGCCAAATCGAGCAAATCTTCTAACATCCGAATCGTGCGTTCAGTTTCCCCAACGGCTGTTTCCAGTGCTTGTTGCTGATAGTCACTTAAGTTAGTGCTGCGTCGCAGCAAACTTTGTAAATAACCAACTACAACCGTCAGAGGAGTGCGTAATTCGTGGGAAACATTACCGACAAATTGGCGTTGTTGCTCCCAGGAACCCGATAAGCGAAACAACATCTCATTAAAGGTTTGTGCTAGTCCTAAAATCTCATCAGGAGCCTGATGCAGTTGGAGTTTTGCCGCCTGCAAATTATCAGCAGACAAAGTGCTAGCTACCTGACTCATATGTTCCAAAGGATGGAGAGCATGACGAATGCGACTGGCGATCGCCAACATTAACACTAAGATTACCACAATACTGACAAAAATTAGACTGCGAATCCCATCATTTAATTGACGTTGCTCATCAGTGATATCTTGAGAGAAATATACCGTACCCAGTAACTCATTTTTAATCCTCAGAGTTCTGCTACAGATCACCAAGTAGCGATCGCCCACCTGAACAAAAGTAGGCTGTGCAGGTACTTCCGTCAACGAGATCATCTTCGTAATCTTAGAAGATTGCAGATCCATATCAGGTGAATTCACCAAAAGCATCCCATCATTGCGCTTCACCCACACCATGATTCCTCCTGTGGAAGCTTTATGGACGCTTCGGGTTAAGCCAATTTCTAGTGAGCCCATTTCACTATAAAGCTCAACCTGTTCGGGAAAGCGTATTCCAATGTATTCCAGGGTTTTTTTATGGGCACCGACTAGATTTTGTGACCTTTGCCAGCCGGCCCAAAATGCCACACTGCTAAGTCCTAAAATCGAGAGTACCAGCAATTCCAGCGTCAGGCGAAACTGAAGCGAAGAGGTGGAAATTCGCTTGCCCGTGAGATGGTTGATAGCGGCTCTAACTTGGGATATTAGCTTCATTATATCGTCAGGTAGTGAAGATAATTAAGCATCAAAATTATGGAAATCAAAACTATAGCAATCAAAAGCAGGAGTTGTGGTTCAGGCCTCCGAACCCGTCCAGTATCGAAGCCTGAATCACGCCTGAAAGTTGGTGCAGCAGCGATTGCAATCGCCCGATATATTTGATATTTGTTGATATTTGCTTTCATCAGGCTGCTATCTTAAAAGTTGTCCGCAGTACCTTTAATCTGGTTAAACTCAAATCGTCGATCGTAATCTGTTACACCATAAAGATTAAAACTAATGGTTGGTTTATCTCCGAGTGCTTCCACATGATGAATCGCATCTGGCATGAAGCACAAAACGTCACCAGGAGCAAGCAAAATCTCTCCTACTGTTGTGATTTTATCTGGAAACTTGCGAGTTGGCGATCGCTGCCAAAAAGTATTTTTCTCCTCTCCATCAAGTAGCGCCACCAGTCCCCAACTGGCATGATTATGAATCGGAGAAACTGCACCCGGAGCCCAAGCGACCAACTGCACCGTCAGAGGGAAAAATGGTTCATCATACAGTGTTTGTACGGCCCAGCCTGTCTCAGAGTCAGGCTCAAGGAGAGCAATTTGAAACCAGGAAGAACTATCTAACAACCTGCGGACAAGGGGACAAATTGCCTGGAGTCGTAAATAATCATCACTAATTTGCTCTAATACATCTTCCAAGTCAGTTAAAAAGCGGTAAAGTCGGTAGGGATGGGTCAAATCTTCAATTTGACTTGTAGCCTCAAAAATATTGCACTGTCCATCATTAGTCACTAACCAGTCTTTTCCTGTCATAATTTCTCAACTCGCGGTTAAATTACTGCACTACTAAAATATAGTCAGGTTTAATCTCCACTCTATAAAACATTCCTTGCAACTAGATGATGCGTTCCTAATTCCTAGATGAATTTTTGCTGAAGAAATGGACGTATAAAGTATTCAGAGTTTTATCTCCCATCCATCTCTTCCTCATCTAGCACTCATTTTATTGAGTGTTAATGTAAACAACCTCAAGTCTTGAGGACAACAAAAAGCCATAAAAATTGCCAGAGAGCAAGAACTCTCAAGCAAATATCTGGCATGGAACTATTAACAATTTATCGGGAAATTAGACACATGAAAGTAAAATACATTACCACGATCGCCATTGCCACCATTCTCGGTTTGGTAACAACTAATTTTAGCTACGCCAATTCCAAGGCTTCCACAAACTTAAACTCTACAACCGTTTCATCCAAGGTTGCACAATCCAACCCTTGTGCTGGTAAAGCCAATCCTTGCGCTGGTAAAGCCAATCCTTGCGCGAGTAAAGAAAATCCTTGTGCTGGTAAAGCCAATCCTTGTGCTGGTAAAGCCAATCCTTGCGCTGGTAAAGCCAATCCTTGTGCTGGTAAAGAAAATCCTTGCGCGAGTAAAGAAAATCCTTGCGCGAGTAAAGAAAATCCTTGTGCTGGTAAAGCCAATCCTTGTGCTGGTAAAGCCAATCCTTGCGCTGGTAAAGCCAATCCTTGTGCTGGTAAAAGCAGCACAACAACCCTTCATCCTCAGTTCTACACCGAAAAAGGTGTGGCTCTTGATGGTCAGGATGTCGTAGCCTATTTCACCCAAAGCAAATTAGTTATGGGAGCTAGCCAATTTAAACATAATTGGGGTGGAACAACTTGGATGTTTGCTAGTGCAGCAAACCGTGATATGTTTGCCAACAATCCTGAAAAGTATGCTCCTCAATACGGTGGATATTGCGCCCAGGCTACCAGTGAAGGGAATCTTGTTGTCACCCAGCCTGACGCCTGGAAAATCGTTAATGGGAAGCTTTATCTCAACTACGATAAAACAGTACAAGCACAATGGATGGGGGATATTCCTGGTCACATTGCTTCAGGAAACAAAAATTGGCCCGCTATTCTGAATAACAAAGAACTGTTGCGCTAAGCTCAAAGTGATGCAGGCAATTAGTCGCCGCTAACTGCCACTTAGATTACCACCAGCAGTTTTCATTTCCCTGAGAACAAGGTAATTGTAATTGCTCCATTGCGTAATTGAGAAAGCTGTACCTCACCCAATTGACAACTGCTATATTTTCTGATTTATCAACATTTCCGGTGAGTTACCCTTCATAAAGCGTGTTTGTAGTCAGGACTTCAGTTATCTCTAGGCAGATGAACAATTACTATGAGTCCTGACTACAAACTTACTGTGGTTAGATGGCCGGATATGATATTATGTATGGCAAAAACCGGGTTGATGAAGCCAACCCTCCTCAACAAAAAGGTTATTTATGGAATTTAAAGATTTTCTGGGTTTGCTGCATCCTATTTTAGCTGTAGCGATTGTTTTTCCTATGCTGGGTGTTGTTCTCAATATGGGGTGGCAAACCATGCAGCGTCGGAAGCAAATTGCGATCGACACCAAGAGCAAAATTCCACCTGTAGTCGGTTCAGAACACGTCAAAGCAGGTCGAATTCTGTCAGGTTCTGTGGTAGGAGTGACGTTGGTGGGTCTAGCCTACCCGATTTTTGAGCATATTTTGAGCAAGGATGTTTGGAGCAAAAACTCCTTTCAGGTCATTTTCATTGCCCTGATGTTTGTTGCAACTGTCGCCTCTTTGGTGATGCTATATCGAGCGACACCCGCTTTATGGCGCGGCATATTTGCGACCCTAACAGGTACTGGTTTGGTGATTCTTGGCACTCAAGATGGCGTTTATCGGCGAACCAATGAATGGTATTGGTCTCACTACTACATTGGCATCACCGCTGCGCTAATTATGGTTTTCTCCCTTGCCATCATTGAAGACATTTACAAAGACCGTTCAAATCGCTGGCGCACTATCCATGTGATCTTGAACTCGATCGCTGTGCTGCTCTTTCTGGGACAGGGAATGACCGGAACTAGGGATTTATTAGAAATTCCTCTGAACTGGCAGAAACCTTATATTTATACCTGTGATTTCACCAATAAGACCTGCCCAAAGCCGTGAGCGATCGCATTACTTAGAGATTCAAGTCTAAAATTAGTAGAAATTAGAAGGGCGGGACACCCCACAAGCAATTGGATGTATTGTGGAACAGGCCGGACAGCCTGTTCTTGAGATGTGATGTATTGTGGAACAGGCCGGACAGCCTGTTCTTGAGATGTAATGTATTGTGGAACAGGCCGGACAGCCTGTTCTTGAGATGTGATGTATTGTGGAACAGGCCGGACAGCCTGTTCTTG